>JBAXNN010000003.1:0-249412 GCA_037133755.1 Thermoleophilia bacterium | reverse complement strand
TCAGGTCGTCGGCCGGCACGTAGATGGCCTGCACCGAGGTGATCGAGCCCTTCTTCGTGGAGGTGATGCGCTCCTGCAGCTCGCCCATCTCGGTGGCCAGCGTCGGCTGGTAGCCCACGGCGCTCGGCATGCGGCCGAGGAGCGCGGACACCTCGGAACCGGCCTGCGTGAAGCGGAAGATGTTGTCGACGAAGAGCAGCACGTCCTGGCCGTCGACGTCGCGGAAGTACTCCGCCATCGTCAGGCCGGACAGGGCGACGCGGAGGCGGGCTCCCGGCGGCTCGTTCATCTGGCCGTAGACGAGGGCGGTCTTGGCGATCACGCCAGACTCCTTCATCTCGAGCCAGAGGTCGTTGCCCTCGCGGGTGCGCTCGCCGACGCCGGCGAAGACGGACAGGCCGCCGTGCTGCGTCGCGATGTTGTTGATGAGCTCCTGAATGAGCACGGTCTTGCCGACGCCGGCACCGCCGAAGAGGCCGATTTTGCCGCCCTTCGTGTACGGCGCGAGCAGGTCGACGACCTTGATGCCGGTCTCGAGCAGCGACGGCTTCGGATCGAGATCCTCGAACTTCGGCGGCTCGCGGTGGATGCCCCAGCGCTCACCGGTGACGGGCTCGCCGTTGTCGATGGCATCGCCAAGGACATTGAAGATGCGGCCGAGCGTCTGCGGGCCGACGGGAACGCTGATCGAGCTGCCCGTGTCGACGACCTCGGCACCGCGCGCCAGACCGTCCGTGGAGTCCATGGCAACCGCGCGGACGCGGTTATCGCCCAGGTGCTGCTGCACCTCGGCCACGACGAAGCCATTAGCGGTCTGGATATGAAGTGCCGCGTAGATCGCGGGAAGCGAGTCCGGGAAAACCGCGTCGATGACGACGCCCTTGATCTCCACGATCTTGCCGACGTTGCGCTCGCCCATGTGCGTCTCGTGCCCTCTCAGGTCGATGGTCTCGAAGGTGATACCGCACGGCCGCAGGAAAGCGCCCGTGCATCTGGCGGCACCTTAGCGAACGTGGAGGCGGGAGGACGTGACAACCGCGATCCGCCCCGGGGCACGCAAGGTCCGAACGAGATCCACCGTGGATCACCGCACCGCCCATCGCGATCGACGCGTGGTCACGGCAGCGCCACGTTCACACCACCAGCGCAATCACGAGGAACGGCACGCTCAGCACGAGCGTGCCGAGCCCGGTCAGCTGCGTGACGCGCCCATCGGCCCGCCGCGCAAGGCCGAGCAGCACGGTGCCGAGCAGGACGATCACCACGCCCACCACCCCGCACCCGCCGGCGATCGCCTGCCCCGTCGGCCGCCCTGCGGCGGCGAAGGCGCCCGCTACCGCGGCTGCGGCAAGCACCAGCGCGAGGAGCAGGACGGTCAGGCGCAGGGCTGTTGCCTGCCAGCCGACCCGGTTCATGGCTGCAGCGGGTACGCGCAGGCCCAGCCGTGGCCGTCAGCTGCGTGCTCGAGCTGCGGGTCGTGCGTCGAGCACGAGGGCTGCGCCACGGGGCAGCGCGGATGGAACCGGCAACCGGAGGGCGGATGGAGCGGACTCGGCACGTCGCCTTCGAGCACAACGCGGTGCTGCGAGCGTGCGCGCACCGGATCCGCGACGGGACGGGCCGACAGCAATGCGTGCGAGTACGGGTGGCGCGGCGCGTTGTAGACCTCCTCGCCCGTGCCCTCCTCGACCACGCGCCCGAGGTACATGACCTTGACGCGATCAGCGAGGCGGCGCACCACGTCGAGGTCGTGCGCGATCACGATGTAGGACAGGCCGAGATCGCGCTGGAGGTCCTCCAGCAGGTTGACGATCTGCGCCTGGACGGAGACGTCGAGCGCCGAGACGGGCTCGTCGCAGACGATCACACGCGGCTGCATGACGACGGCGCGAGCGATGCCGATGCGCTGGCGCTGGCCGCCCGAGAACTCGTGCGGGAAGCGGTTGTAGTGCTCGGGGTTGAGGCCAACGCGCTCCATCGCCTCCTGCACCTTGCGCTTGCGCTCCACTGGCGTGCCAATGCCGTGGATGTCCAGCGGCTCCTGCACGGACTGGCCGATCCGCATGCGCGGATCGAGCGACGCGATCGGATCCTGGAAGATCATCGTGACCTGGCGGCGGAAGTCGGTCAGGCCGCGTCCCTTGCGCCGCGTGATGTCGTCGCCCATGAACTCGATCGAGCCGGCGTCGATCTCCTGCAGGCGTACGAGTCCGCGGGCCAGCGTGGTCTTGCCGCAGCCGGATTCGCCGACGATCGCAAGCGTCTCACCCTCGTGGAGCTCGAGATCCACGCCATCGACGGCCTGCACACGCCCGACCTCGCGCTGGAAGATGATGCCGCGCGTGACGGGGAAGCCGATCGTGATGCCCGTCGCGCGGAGGATCGGCTCGCTCATGCCTGCTCCTCCCCGCTGTGGCGCGCGCCCTCGCGGTCGCGCACGTCCTGGGTGAGATGGCAGGCAACGGCCGCGGTACCGCGACCGGTTGCCGTCAGTGCCGGCGCCGGGTCTGCACGGCAGACGTCCATCGCGAACGGGCAGCGCGGTGCGAAGCGGCAGCCTGCGGGCGGGCGCAGGAGACTCGGTGGCGTGCCCGGGATCTGGTGCAGCCGCTCCGACGCGAGATTGCGGCCGGGCAACGAAGCCAGCAGGCCCCAAGTGTAGGGATGCTGCGGATGCGCGAACAGCTCGTCAACGGTGGCACGCTCGACAATCCGGCCGGCGTACATCACCGCGACCTCGTCGCAGAGCTCCGCGACGACGCCGAGGTCATGGGTGATCAGCACGATCGCGGCGTCGACCTCGCTGCGCAGATCGCGCATGAGCTCGAGGATCTGCGCCTGTGTGGTCACGTCGAGCGCGGTCGTCGGCTCGTCGGCGATCAGGAGTCGCGGGCGATTGAGCAGCGCCATCGCGATCATCACACGCTGGCGCATGCCGCCCGATAGCTCCATCGGGTACGACCGCAGGCGGTCCTCGGGGCTCGGAATGCCGACGGCAGCGAGCCCTTCGATCGCGCGCTGGCGCGCCTCGGCCTTCGACACCTTCTGGTGCAGGCGCACTGCCTCGATCAGCTGCCATCCGATCGTCATGACCGGATTGAGCGAGGTCATGGGGTCTTGGAAGATCATCGCCATGTCGTCACCGCGCAGCGTGCGCAGCTCACCGGCGGGCAGGCCGACCAGCTCCCGCTCGCCAAGGCGAATGCTGCCCTCGACCGTCGCGGTCTTCGGCAGCAGGCCCATGATCGACAGACTCATGGCCGACTTGCCGCAGCCCGACTCGCCGACGATGCCGAGCACCTTGCCCGCATCGACGGACAGGCTCACGCCGTCGACCGCGCCGACGGGTCCGTCATCCGTCCGGAAGGTCGTGCGGAGGTTCTCGACGGTGAGCAGTGCCATACCTCTACTCCAGCCGAATCCGCGGATCGAGAGAGGCGTTGATCAGGTCGACCACGATATTCGCTGCCACGATCAGGATCGCGGAGAACAGCACGATGCCGGCCGTCGTGGGCACGTCGAGGCGCTTGGCAGCCTCGACCGCCAGCCAGCCGAGACCCTGCAGGCCGAAGGTCACCTCGATCAGGATCGCGCCACCGAGGAGGAGGCCGAGGTCGAGACCGAACATGGTGACGATCGGCAGCATGGCGTTTCGAAACGCATGGCGAATGATGATCCGCGTCTCGCCCGCGCCCTTGGCCCGCGCCGTGCGCACGTAGTCCTCGCTCAGCGTGTCGAGCATCTGGGAGCGGGTGATGCGCACGTAGATCGCCGCGAACTGGAGCGCCAGCACGGATGCGGGCAGCAGCAGGTGATACAGCCACTGGCCGGGGTCGGAGAGCGGCTCGTAGCCGGAGAGCGGGAAGAGCTGGTACTTGTAGGCGAGGAAGTAAAGAGCCAGTAGGCCGAAGTAGTAGACGGGCAACGACTGCCCGATCAGTACGAAGACGATCGAGACGCGATCGAAGATCGAGCGTGGTCGGATCGCCGCGATGATGCCAATGGGGATCGAGATCAGCAGCCAGAGGACGGCTGCGATGAGCGTCAGCGAGAGCGTCACCGGGAAGGCCTCCCAGATCAGGGAGTCGACGGAACGCTGCTTCGCAAACGAGCTGCCGAATCGCCCGAGCAACTGATCGCACTCGGCGGCCGTGGAGCCTGGGCAGACGCGGTCGCGCTCTTCCTGCGTCGGCCCGAGCACGAGTCGCTGGAGGGTGTACGCGTACTGCACGTAGTACGGCTTATCGAGGCCGAGCAGCGCCGACACGCGCTCGATCTGGGCCGGCGTCGGATTCTTGCCGGCGTAGAGCCGCGCCGGCGAGATGTTGGAGTGCCACCGCAGCACGGGCCCGAACAGCACGAAGACCGCGAGGGTCACGACCAGCACCACGAAGATGCCGCCGAGAATGCGTCGGACCAGAAAACGGATCATGCCGGGAGGCGCGGGTGACCCGCTCGCCGCGCCGAGGCGCGACGAGCGGGGTTGATCACCGTGCGGACTACTTGCCGTCCTTCAGAAAGTACGAGGCAAAGTAGAACTGCTTGCCCGGGCCCCAGACGTAGTTGCCCAGGCGCTCCGAGACGAACGAGATCTTGCGACGCAGGTCCAACGTGGCCCACGGTGCGAGATTCGTCGCCGTGTCGGTCGACAGCTGCGCGAACTGCGCGGTGCGGTCGGCACCGGGCGGCAGCTGGTTGATCTCATCGACCTTGGCGTCGAAGCCCTTATCGCAGAACTGCCCGTAGTTCGAGCCCTGACCGCAGAGCAGCAGCGGACCGTAGTACGTGATGGCATCTGCGTAGTCCTCACCCCAGGCAGCGACGCCGATGTTGTAGTCGCTCTTGGGGTCGGCCAGGAAGCCGTAGTACACGTCGGCGGACAGCGCCTTGACGGTGACCTTGAAGCCCACCGCCTCGAGCGCCTCCTTCATCGCCGCCGACACCTGTGGCGACGGAGCGTCGGAGAAGTTCGCCAGCGTGATGTTGATCGGAGTCGGAACGCCCGAGTCCTTGATCAACTGCTTGGCCTTCTCGACGTCCATCGAATAGACGTCGGTCGGCTGATCCGCCAGCAGGTTTTCCGAGAGGATCTGGCTCCACGGCGAACGGCTCAGCTTGCCGCCGATGACCTTGACGATGGCGTCGCGGTCGAGGGCGTAGTTGACTGCCTGGCGGAGCATGACGTTGTCGAAAGGAGCCACGTCCGTCTTGAAGACGGCGTAGTCCACGGCCGCATCCGGCGTCGAGTAGAACCGGCTCTTGTAGGCCGGATCGTTGGCGGTCGCCGGAACCTCGGAGCCGGTGGGTGCCGAGCCGTCGAACGTCATGTCGATCTCGTTGTTCTTCAGCTGCGCGTACTGCGTCTCATCCGGCACACCGATCTGCAGATCGATGGCGTCGACGTTGTTCTCGTTGTCCGCCTGCGGGACGCCGGCAGCAACGTTCTTGTCCCAGCTGGGCTCGCGCTCGATCGTGACCGACTTGTCGAGCTGGTAGTCGGAGATCTTGTACGGGCCGACGAATGGCGGCGGGGTGTCGCTCTTCTTGTGCGGCGTCGAGGCCGGCACGATGAAGGCCCAGCCCATCGCCAGGGCGCGCGGGAACGAGCCGTCCGGCTTGACGAGCGTGAACGACGTCGTCAGATCGTCAACGGCCTTGATGCCGCTGATGCCGATGTTGTTCTTGCCCTTCGACTTCGTCATCGCGTCGGAGTACTCGGACTCGCCGACGATACCCGAGTAGTAGCCCGAGGCCGGCGGTCCGCCAGTCGCGCACTGGATGTTCGGGTCGAGCATGTACTCGTACGTCGCCTTGACGTCCTTGGCCGTGACGGGCGAGCCATCCGGGAAGGTCAGACCCTCGCGCAGCTTGACCGTGTAGGTCTTGCCGTCCGAGGAGACGCTCGGCATATCGGCGGCGAGCTCCGGCTGCATCTCGTCCGTGGCGGGCGCGACGACCGTGTTCGGGTAGCCGTAGAGGCCGCGGGCCATGAAGTAGAAGACCGACCACGAGATGCCGTAGTAGGAGAGGCCATTCCAGCAGTCGATGTTGCTGTTCATCGCCATCTTCAGCGTGCCGCCCTTGACGGGCGTTTCGGCAGCCGCAAAGCCGCCATTCAGATAGTCGCCGCCGGCTGCAGCCGTATCGCTGCCGCCGCCGCCGGAACTCGTCGAGCTCGAGCTCCCGCTCGAGCCACAGGCCGCCGCGACGATGGCAATTGCCACCAGCGCTGCTGCCATCAGCAGATAACGGAGATGCTTCACAGGTTCTCCTCCTTGGTTGTAGTCATTGGATTGGTGTCCTTTCGGGGGATGGGACAGAGTCAGGGCGACTAGAGGATCGTGCCGCCACGGGGGTCGAGGGCGTCACGGAGGCCGTCACCGAGCAGGTTGAAGGCCAGCACCGTGAGGACGAGCAGGGTGCCGGGGAAGACCATCAGAAACGGCGCGTTGATGTACAGACCGCCGGGCACGGCGTCGGAGATCATGCGTCCCCACGAGGGGATCTCGAGCGGCAGGCCGAAGCCGAGGTACGACAACGCCGCCTCGGCGGCGATCGCGCCGGCCACCGACAGGCTGGCGTACACGGTCAGCGGTCCGATCAGTTGCGGCATCAGGTGCCGAAAGACGATGCGCGTGTTCGACGCGCCGAGCATCCGTGCCGCAGTCACGAACTCACGATTGCGGAGCGACAGCACCTCGCCGCGAAAGATACGCCCCGGGTAGAACCAGGAGAAAAACGCGATGATCAGGATCACGAACCAGAGCGAGGCACCGAAGGCGACGGATGCGGCGATCGCGAAGAGCAGGAACGGGAAGGCGGCCACGATGTCCATCAGGCGCGCGATCACGGTATCGGTCCAGCCGCCGACGTAGCCGGCGATGACGCCGAGCAGGAGCGCCACGACCATCGTGAGGAATGTCGCCACGATGCCGATGATCAGCGAGGTGCGCGCACCGAACGAGAGCTGCACGAGCATGTCGAAGCCGAGGTTGTTCGACGCCCCGAGCACGAAGCACGATCGCTCCCCCACGCTCGCGAGCCCGTCAACGCAGCCGTGCAGGGGGCCGACGGGCAACAGCGTGTAGTCATCGACGCCGGTTGAGTTCGACTTGTTGACGGGATGCCCCGTCCACGACTCGAACAGCGGTCCTGCCAGCGCGAACAGCACGAGCAAGACGATGAAGGCGAGACTGGCGAGCGCGACGTAGTCGCGGCGCAGCCGAGCGAAGGCCAGCTGGCGTGGCGTGCGTGCCACAACCATGGCCTCGGTCTTCATGTCCTCGAACTGCTCGACGGTCGACAAGCGACACTCCCCTCTCAGCGCGACAGGGTACACCGAATCCACACCATCCGTGCACAAAAACCGCGTCAGATCGCGGGAAATCCGCTCTCCGACGGAGGATAGGTGCCGCTACGAGATGGCGTCGGCGCCGGCGACGACCTCGAGCAGCTGCTGCGTGATCTCGGCCTGGCGGGCACGGTTCATATCGAGCGTGAGACGGTCAATCAGGTCCTTGGCGTTATCCGAGGCGCTGCGCATGGCGGTCATGCGGGCACCGTGCTCGGAGGCCGTGGACTCGAGGAGTGCGCGGAAGATCTCGGTTTCGAGTGCCGTCGTGAGCAGCGGCCCGAGCATCGTCTCGGCCTCGGGCTCGAACAGCAGCTCACCGGAGACGGCGGCCTTGCCCTCGGTCTCGGCGGCGATCGCCGGCAGCGGGATCGGCAGCACCTCGTCCGCGTGCACGGTCTGCACGAGCGGCGAGTCAAAGTGGTTGAAGACCATGATCAGACGATCGAACTCGCCCTCGCCGTATTGCTCGATCAGCGTGTTGGCGATCTGTTCGGCATCCTGGTAGACCGGGCGGTCGGTGAAGCCCGACCACACCTGACGCAGCTCGGCGCCACGGAACCGCAGCGAGCCAGCACCCTTGCGACCGGCCGCGTACCAGACGATCTCACGACCAGCGGCGCGCTCGGCAGCGGCCTCATCGATGGCACGGCGCAAGACGCTCGCGTTGAAGGCACCCGCGAGGCCACGATCGCCGGACATCAGCAGGATCGCCGTCTTCGTCACCTCGCGGCGCTCCAGCAGCGGCTGGCCGCCGAGCGAGCCGGTGCGGCTCGCAGTCTCGGAGATCAGCTCGTGCATGCCGTCGGCGAACGGGCGGAGCGACTCGATGCGGACCTGCGCACGGCGCAGCTTCGCACCGGCGACGAGCTCCATCGCTTTGGTGATCTTGCTCGTGTTTTTGACGGAATGGATCCGTCGGCGGATGTCCTGTAGGGACGCCACGGTCTACGCGGTTGCCCCTGCGGTGGTCGTCGAGCCCTGGAAGCCGGCGGCGAACTGCTCGACGGCGGCCTTCAGCTTGGTGACCGTGTCGTCGGACAGATCGAGCGACTCGCGGATGGCCGCCAGCACCGTCTTCTCGGCGCGCAGCGACTGGCGGAGGCCGTCGTTGAAGCGCGAGACGTCATCGACGGCGATGCCATCGACATGACCGTTCGTGGTTGCCCAGATGACGGCAACCTGCTCCTCGATCGGCCACGGGTCGTACTGGTTCTGGTTGAGCGTCTTGACCAGGCGCTGACCGCGGTTGATCTGGGCCAGCGTGGCGGCGTCGAGCTCCGAGGCGAACTGTGCGAACGCCTCGAGGGCGCGGAACTGCGCAAGCTCGAGCTTGAGGCGACCAGCGACCTTCTTCATGGCCTTCGTCTGCGCGTTGGAGCCCACGCGCGACACGGACAGGCCGACGTTGATGGCTGGGCGGACACCCTGGAAGAACAGACTTGTCTCAAGGAAGATCTGACCGTCGGTGATCGAGATGACGTTGGTCGGGATGTACGCCGACACGTCACCGGCCTGGGTCTCGATGACGGGCAGAGCCGTCAGGGAGCCGCCGCCGAGCTCGTCGCTCAGCTTGACCGCGCGCTCGAGCAGGCGGGAATGCAGGTAGAAGACGTCGCCCGGGAAAGCCTCGCGACCCGGCGGACGACGCACGAGCAGCGACATCTGGCGGTACGCGTCGGCCTGCTTGGTCAGGTCGTCGTACACCACGAGGGCATGGCCGCCCTTGTAGAGGAAGTACTCGCCCATCGCGCAACCGGCATACGGCGCGATGTACTTGATCGGTGCGGCCTCGGAGGCGTTCGCGGCGACGACGATCGTGTATTCCATCGCGCCGTGCTCGCGGAGCTTCTCGACGACCTGCGCAACCGTCGAGGCCTTCTGGCCAACGGCGACGTAGACGCAGATGACGCCCGAGTCCTTCTGGTTGATGATCGTGTCGATTGCGACGGCGGTCTTGCCCGTCTGGCGGTCACCGATGATCAGCTCGCGCTGGCCGCGGCCGATCGGGACGAGGGCGTCGAGCGCCTTGAGGCCGGTCTGGAGCGGCTGGGTGACCGGCTGACGGTCGACGACGCCAGGCGCCTTGAACTCGAGCGAGCGCTCCTCGGTCGTCACGATCGCCGGGCCGCCATCGATGGCCTGACCGAGCGGATTGACGACGCGGCCGATCAGACTCTCGCCGACGGGGACGCTCATAACCTTGCCGGTGCGGCGGACGGTGTCGCCCTCGCGAATCTTCTGCCACTCACCGAAGAGCACGACGGCGACGTTGGACTCCTCCAGGTTGAGAGCGAGGCCGGTCACGCCATGGGGCAGCTCGAGCATCTCGAGCGCGATGCAGCGCTCAAGGCCGTAGACGCGGGCGATGCCGTCACCGACCTGGATGACGGTGCCGATCTCCTCGACGTCGGCGGTGTCCTCGAACCCGCTGATCTGGTTCTTGAGGATGGATGCGATCTCGTCGGGATTCAGCTTCACGGTTCTCTCCGTCTATCTAGGCGGTCGGGATGCGGGCGGCGCGCAGATCGCGGCCGAGCAGGTCGAGGCGACGACGCAGGGATGCGTCGACGAGGCGGTCACGGACGCGAAGGACCACGCCGCCGAGGATGGTCGGATCGACGGTGCGATCCATGGTTACGGTCAGGCCAGTTGCCGAGGCGAGCTGCTGCTGCACCTTGTCGGCGGTGGCATCGTCGATGGCGACAGCGGTCGTCAACTCAACGGCGAGCTCGTTGCGATCGAGGCGCACGCGATCGGCGAACGCCTCCTGAATCGCGGCCAGCTCGCCAAGGCGACGATGGTCGAGCAGCACCTGCAGGAAGCGCGCGACGAGCGGGTCGTCGCCCTTCGCGAGAGCGGCGAGCAGATTGCTCTTGCCCTCGCCGCGGACGGCCGGGTTCGTGAGCGCACGCGCCAGCGCCGGGTTCTCGCGGACGGCGTCCGTGATCTCGGCCAGCTCGCCGTCGACCTCGTTGAGGCGGCCGGCTTCGGCGGCGGCGTTGTACAGCGCCGTGGCGTACGGGGTTGCAGCGCTCACGCTTACTTCGCGTCTCCATGCAGCGCGGAGAAGTCGACGCCCGCGAGCGCCTCTTCCACGAGCCGCTTCTGCTCGGACTCGTTCAAGGCGTGCCCGAGCACCTTCTCGGTGGCGAGCAGCGTGAGGTCGGCGATCTCCGTCTTGATGCGATCCAGCGACTGCTGGGTCTCGGCGGCGATCGCCTGCTGCGCGGCGGCAATGCCCTTCTCCCGTTCAGCCGCAAGCTCGTCACTGAGCTGGCGCTGCTGCTCGGCAGCGGTCGCGCGGGCGCGCTCGAGGATGTCGGACGCCTCGTGGCGGCTCTGGGCGAGCTGCTCCTTGTACTCGGCAAGCAGGCGCTCGGCCTCCTCGCGAGCATGCTCCGCCGCTTCGAGGTTCCTGCGGACGGCATCCCGCCGCTCGTCGAGCAGCGCGGCGATCTTCCCGAACGCGAACTTCTTCAGCACGAAGAGCACGATCAGGAAGGTGACGAGCGTCCAGATGCTCAGCCCGAGCTCGGGCGTGATCAGACTGGCGTCGCTGGCGACTACGGCGGGCAGCATCGTTCGTTACCCGATGAAGAAGGCGACGAAGCCCATCAGGAGGGCGTAGAACGTGATGGCCTCGGTCAGTGCCAGACCCAGGAACATCAGACCCTGCAGGTCGGAGCGGAGCTCCGGCTGGCGGGAGACGCCCTCGATGGTCTTGCCGATCAGGTAACCCACGCCGATGCCCGGCCCGATTGCGCCGAAGCCGGTGCCGAGTCCAAGCGCGATGACCTTCGCTGCGCTGACGATTCCTTCGTCGGTAACTGCCATTTGTCCGTGTCCTCCTGTGGTGGTGCTGCGTTGGGGTTAGTGGTGGGGCTCGATCGCCGAGCCGATGTAGATGCCCGAGAGCATCGCAAAGATGTAGGCCTGGAGCGACGCCACAAGGCCCCACTCGAAGATGTAGAACGCGACAGCAACGGGGATCGTGACCGGTGCAATGAACACGTTACCGAGCAGGATCACGAAGCCGACGCACATGATGATCAACAGGTGGCCGCCGAGCATGTTGGCGAAGAGACGCACGCTCAGCGAGACGACGCGGAGGAGCTGCGAGAGCACCTCGAGGATGATCATCGCCGGCAGCAGTGCCTTCGGGGACGGCGGGACCCAGCTCTTGAAGTACGGGATCACGCCGTTGGCGCGAACGCCCTCGACGTGGGAGATCATCACCGTCACCAGCGTGAGCGTCAGCGTCACGCTCAAGTTCGACGTCACGGCATAGATCGTCAGTCCCGGAATCGGTCCGATGAACGGGTTGTGTGTGTCCAGCGGCAGCGGGATGAAGCTGATCATGTTGAGCACCCAGATGAACACGAACAGCGAGGCGACGTACGGGAACCAGCGGACGTAGGCGACCTTCGGCAGCGTCGCCTGGCCGATGTTGGTCTCGGAGAAGGTGTAGAGCACCTCGACGACGTTCTGCGTGCGCTTGGGGTCCGTGCGCAGGCCGCCGCGGACGATCCAGAGCGTCAGGAGCACCGCGATCAGGACCGCCAGCCAGAGGTAGACAACGGCCTTCGAGATGCCGATCTCGATCGGGCCGATCATGAACGACGCCCAGTAGGTGTTGATGAACTCCTCAACGGGCTGGAACTCGCTCTCGGAGCCGAAGGCGGCCAGCGGGAAGACCAAGAGACCAGCGAGGGTCAGGAGCGTCAGGCTGAGTCGTCGGCGGATCAAGCGGTTCCTCCAGAGGCCGGCAGGGTCACCGGGTTCTCGTCGCGGGAGAGGACGTGGCTGAAGGAGCGTCCCGCCATGTCGAACGTAAAGTAAACCAAGAAGGCCCCGGCGGCGGCGATCGCCAGCTCGCGCTCGCCCGACCAGGCGATCACGAACAGCGTGGCGAAGATCAGCCAGGCGCGGACGATCAGGCTGATGCCGATCATGCCGACGATCGTGACCTGCGAACGGCCCTTGCCAATGCGCTCGAACGCGAGGGCCACGACGATGTTGAGCGCCAGCAGTCCGGCGCTCAGCGCCCAGGCGTCATACCCCCAGCCGGCGATCAGAAAGATCGGCAGCGCGATCACGCACGGGATCACCGCGATGAAGCGTAGGGCGACAGCGAGGGCGTGGCGGGAAGTCGTGGTCATCAGCGTGGCTTGAAGTACTTGATGTAGAGCAGGTAGAACCCGAGCACGAGTCCGATGCTCGAGCCGATCATGATCGCCGGCGCAAGCCGATCGATCAGGAGACCGACGGCGACGCCGATCCCCGCACCGACCAAAATCCCGGCGATCACCACCATGCCGGCTCCGAGTCCCGAGGCGTCTGCCCCTCCGTTGGTTCCCGATCCGGTGATGCTGAGCTCCGGTTTCCTGTTCGCAGCCGGTTGCCCGACCGAACGGAAACCTAGCAGGGGGTTCGCGGGACTGGCATGACGTTGGCTCGTCAGGTGCGGGCGAAGGGCCGCGGGAGTGGTGCCTCGTCGGGCGCGTCCGCCTTGCGCAGCAGGCCGACCTTGCGCAGGTGTCCGTACTTGAGGATCTCGAGGGCGACGACGACGTAGTACGTCACGGCCAACGCGAGCAGCCCGAAGAGCGTCAACCCAATCGTCGGCCAGAGGTTCCACGTGCCCTCGGTGCGGTACGGAAACAGGCGGATTGCGAGGGCAAAGGCCGCGAGCACCCCCGACCACGCATACAGCAGACCGACCGCCTGGCGTTGGGTGAAGCCGACGCGGAGCAGCCGGTGATGGAAGTGGTTCTTGTCCGCGCTGGCGATCGACTGTCCCGCCTTGAGGCGCTTGAGGATCACGAACGACGTGTCGAGGATCGGCACGAGCAGCACGACCAGGGGGAAGACAAGCGCAAGGGCGGCGGCGGTCTTCATGACGCCTTGGATCGAGACGCAGGCCAACAGGAACCCGAGGACGAGTGCGCCCGAGTCGCCCATGAAGACCTTCGCCGGATTGAAGTTCCACGGCAGGAAGCCGAGGCAGGCACCAGCGATCGCCGCGGCCATCACGCCCGCCGAGATGCGGCCGAGGGAGAGCGCGAGGATGGCGAACGTGATCGCGCTGATCGCGCAGACTCCGGCGGCAAGCCCATCCATGCCGTCGGCGAGGTTGACGACGTTCGCCACGGCGACGATGAAGATGATCGTCAGCGGGTACGCGAGGACGCCGAACGACAGGGTGCTCGGTGTGATGAAAGGGATCGTGACCGAGTCGATCGTCATGCCGTGCGCCACGGGAATCGCGGCGCACGCTATCTGGCCGAGGAACTTCGGGAGTGGCGGAATGCCGAAGCGATCGTCAAGCGCACCGAGCAGACAGATCAGTGCGGCGCCCAGCAGGATGAACTCGTACCGCGCATCGACATCCACATTCGGCAGCACGGCCGCGAGGATGCCGAGGAACATCGCCACGCCACCGAGGAGAGGAATGGGCCGGTCATGGATGCGGCGACCGCCGGGCTTGTCCACCACGCCGAGCCGCCACGCCAGGCGCATCATCACCGGCGTCAGCGCGAACGCGACGACGCCCGCGATCAGGAGCGCGTAGATCGCCGACGGCGCAAGGACAAGCCGGGAGAAGGCGTCGGGCACCACGACCTCAGGGTACCTGTGTCCGTGGATGCTCCATAGGGGTCAGACCCTTTTGGAGCATGGTGCTCAATCAGGGCCCGCGATCAACCGCGCGGATGCTCCAAAAGGGTCTGACCCCTATGGAGCATCCACACGCGATCGCGAGTGGACCTTGCTCGCGCCCGAGCGCGAGCGGAACGAACTACCCCGCGTGGATCGAGCCGAAGCCGCGCATGCCCGCGTAAAGCGGACGGGTGGCGAGGATCGAGTCGATCTCGCCGCGCAGCACGTCGAGGTCGGCGGCCTCGCTGACCGCCGAGCCGATGATGCGGCCGACGTTCGCGAAGTCGGCCTCGTCCAGGCCGCGCATGGTGGCGGCCGGCGTGCCGATGCGGATGCCGCTGGTCTCCATCGCGGGGCGCGGGTCGAACGGGATCGAGTTGCGGTTCACCGTGACGTGAATCGAGTGGAGGCGATCCTCGAGCTCCTTGCCGGAGAACGCGGCCTCCTGCAGGTCGAGCAGCACGAGGTGCGTGTCGGTGCCACCGGAGACGAGCTTATTGCCCGTGCCGAGTAGACCATCGGCCAGCGCCTGCGCGTTGAGGCAGATCTGCTTCTGGTACTGCTTGAAGGCCGGAGTCGCCGCGATGCCGAAGGCGACGGCCTTGCCGGCCACCCCGTGGCAGAGCGGACCACCCTGCAGGCCCGGGAAGAGGCCCGAGTCGATCTTCTTCTGCCATTCCTCCTTGCAGAGGATGAAGCCCGCGCGCGGGCCGGCCAGCGACTTGTGCACGGTCGACGTGACGACGTCGGCGTACGGCACCGGGCTGGGGTGCTCACCCGCGGCGACGAGACCGGAGATGTGCGCCATGTCAACCATGAAATTCGCGCCAACCTCGTCGGCGATCTCGCGGAAGGCCGCGAAGTCGAGCGTGCGCGGGTATGCGCTGGCACCCGTGATGATCAGCTTCGGCTTGTGCTCGTGGGCGGCCTTGCGGACGTCTTCCATGTCGATCGTGCCGGTCTCGGGCGAGACGCCGTAGTGCACGAAGTTGTAGTACTTGCTCGACGAGTTGACGGGATGGCCGTGCGTGAGATGACCACCGTGGTCGAGACGCAGCGCGAGCACCGTGTCACCCGGCGACAGGAGCGCGAGGTACGCGGCCATGTTGGCCTGCGCGCCCGCGTGCGGCTGCACGTTGGCATGCTCGGCGCCGTAGAGGCTCTTGGCGCGCTCGATGGCCAGCGTCTCGATCTCGTCGACGACGTCGCAGCCGCCGTAGTAGCGCTTGCCCGGATACCCCTCGGCGTACTTGTTGGTGGCGACGCTGCCGACCGCTTCCATCACCGCCGGCCACGTGAAGTTCTCCGAGGCGATCAGCTCGAGCTCGTCGCGCTGGCGGTCCAGCTCGCGGTCGAGGAGGGCCGCAATGGCGGGATCGACTGCTTCGAGTCCAGCGGTGCGGAGGGTGTCGAGGGAGAGATCGTTGATGGCCATGCGGCGGAGTGTACGCGTGGCGCGGGTTCCGGCAAGCACCACCGGCGCCTGTCAATCACATGACGGAGTGTGCATGCCGCACATGGCGCTGGTGGTGCTTGCCGGAACCCGCGCCCCACGTACACCGCGCCGCATGTTCCAAAGGGGTCAGACCATCTTGGAGCATCGCGGGATGACAGCTGGAACTAGGGGCCACGGCGCGAGATGCTCCAAGATGGTCTGACCCCTTTGGAACATGCTCTGCCACTCCACGCGAGGCCTCTGCAGGCGCCCCACCATGCTCACCGGATCCAGAGCAGGCTCACCCCCGCCGCGCCGCCACCACCCGATCGACGCCGGCAAGATCCCGGTGGACCGCCACGTCGACGAAGCCAGCTGCCTCGAGCAGCCCCGTCACCGCTCCGGCCTGTTCATCCGAGTTCTCGAGCACGAGCATTCCACCCGGGTTGAGCAGCGCCGGCGCATCCACCACGAGTCGCCGAATCAGATCGAGACCGTCGGCCCCGGCATAGAGCGCGAGGTGCGGCTCGTGGCGCACCACGCCCGCTTCGGTCCGCGGATCGCCGTCGGGGATGTAGGGCAAGTTCGCGGCGATCACGTCGAAGGTTCGCCCCGCCACGGCTGCAGCGAGATCCGACTCGAGCAGCTCGATCTCGACGCCGATGCGCTCGGCGTTCTCGCGCGCGAGCGTGAGCGCAGACGGCGAGACATCGACTGCCGTGACCGTCACGTCAGGCCGCTCGTGGTTGATCGCAATCGCGATCGCGCCCGATCCGGTCCCGACGTCCAGCACCGTGCCGCCCTTCGGCAGATTCGCGAGCGCCACCTCGACCAGCGTCTCGGTCTCCGAGCGCGGCATCAGGGCGCGCGCGTCGGTCTTCAGCACCAGCCGATGGAACCCGACCTCGCCAAGGATGTACGCCACCGGCTCAAGGTCGGCGCGGCGGCGCAAGAGCGGCCGGATTGCGTCGAGCTCGGCGGGCGCGACCGGCCGATCGTGGTGGAGATACAACTCGAGTCGATCGAGGTCGAGCACACTGCCGATCAGCTTCTCGGCGTCGAGACGCGCCGTCGGGAGCCCCTTCGCGTCGAGGTAGGCCGCCGACAGCGCGACGACGTCCTTGACGGTCTTCATGCCACCGGGCATGGCCTCACCCATCGGCGGAGGCGGCCTCGAGCTGCTGGCGATTCCAGTCGGCCTGGAGCGCAGAGGTGAACGGCTCAAGTGCGCCGAGCAGCACGCCGTCCATATCGTGCGAGGTGAACTTGATGCGGTGGTCGGTGACGCGACTCTGCGGGAAGTTGTAGGTCCGGATCTTTTCGGAACGCGCGCCCGTGCCGATCTGCGAGGTACGGGTCGCCGCGCGTTCGGCGTCGAGGCGCTCGCGTTCGGCCTCGTAGATGCGGGCGCGCAGGATCTTCATGGCGCGCTCGCGATTCTGCAGCTGCGAGCGCTCGTCCTGGCACGCGACGACGACGCCGGTCGGCAAGTGCGTGATGCGCACGGCGGAGTCGGTCGTGTTGACGGACTGGCCGCCGGGACCGGTCGAGCGATAGACGTCGATCTTGAGGTCCTTCTGATCGATCGTCACCTCGACCTCCTCGGCCTCGGGCAGCACGGCGACGGTAGCCGTCGACGTGTGGATGCGCCCCTGCGTCTCCGTCGCCGGTACGCGCTGCACGCGATGGACGCCAGACTCCCACTTGAAGGCGGAGTACGCGCCGTCGCCGGTGATCTCGAACGAAACGTCCTTGAGGCCGCCCGAATCGGAGGGGTCGCTCGTCAGCACCTGGTGCTTGAACCCGAGGCGATCGGCGTAGCCCGTCAGCATCTTGAAGAGATCGGCCGCGAACAAGGCTGCCTCTTCCCCACCCGTGCCACCGCGGATCTCGACGATCACGTTGCGATCATCGGCCGGGTCGCGCTCGAGCATCGCGATGCGCAGCTCCTCCTCGAGCTCGGGCAGCTCGACCCTCGCGGACTCGAGCTCCTCCTGAAGGTAGGCGCGCACCTCAGGGTCGGACTCGCTCTCCAGCCCTTCAGTGGCGTCGGCAACCGTCGCGGTCGCGGTGCGCCAGCGCTTGGCCAACTCGTTGGCGGCCTGCAAGCGGCGGTGGGTGCGACCAACCTCAGCCAGACGCTGGTGGTCGCCGAGCACGGCCGGGTCGGCGAGCTCCTGCTCGGTCTCCTCGAAGGATCGTTCGATCTGGGCGACGAGGCGTTCCATACCTGCAGGGTACGCGGGAGCACCCGCGCGCCGCGTCGTCAGGCCATCACGTCGACGTCGGCCTCGGCGCGACGCTGGCGGTTGAACGTCTCGCGCTCGAGCACAGCGTCGAGCGCAGCGACCGCGACCTCGAGATGCTCGGTGTCGGCCGGCCGCGTCGTCAGGCGCTGGAGAAGCAGGCCCGGCCAGAGCACGGCACGGATGATCGGATTGTGGCCGTAGCGGCCCGCTAGACGGATCACCTCGTAGGCGACGCCGGCGATCACGGGCACCAGCACGATGCGCGAGGTGATCAGCCAGGGCAGCGATGGGCGCCCGACGAAGGCGAACACGATGATCGCGATCACCATCACCCACAGCAGGAAGGCGGTGCCGCAACGCAGGTGGATGCGCGAGTGCCGGGCAGCCGCCTCGGCGGTGCGCGGCTCGCCCGCCTCGAGCGCGTTGATCGCCATGTGCTCAGCGGCGTGGAATTCGAAGACGCGGCGCAGGTCGGGCAGCAGCGTCAGGAACAGCAGATACCCGACGAAGAGCCCGACACGGATCAGGCCCTCGACGACGACGAACGTGACGGTATCGTCGATCGGCAGGAAGTTGGCAACGACGCTCGGCACGACCTTGAAGAAGGCGATGCTGAAGACCACCGCCACGACGAGCGCGATGACGATCTCCTTGCGGCCGAGCTCCTCCTCCGCCTCGCCCTCCTCACCCTCGTGCCCGTGATCACTCGACGACAGGCGCGCCGCCAGCGACAGCGCCTTCATCCCGATCGCGAGCGACTCGCCGAGCGCCACGACGCCACGCACGACGGGCCAACGCAGAACCGGCGAGCGCAGCGCGACGGACCGCTGATCTTCCACGACGGTGGTGATACGGCCGTCCGGACGCCGGACCGCGACGGCCCAGGCCGACGGGGTGCGCATCATCACGCCCTCGACAACGGCCTGCCCACCAACGGACTGGCTCATCGTCCGCTCCCGGACCTGACTAGGACGAGGCCTTGGCGCGGCGCTTGTTGAAGCGCTCCACGCGGCCACCGACGTCGATCAGCTTCTGCGTGCCCGTGTAGAACGGATGGCAGGCCGAGCAGAGCTCGACGCTGTAGTCGCCCTTCGTCGAACGGGTCTCGAACGAGTTCCCACAGGAACACGTGATCGTCACGACGGGGTACTCGGGATGCGTATCTGCCTTCATCGCGCGGCACCGTAGCACGAGGTTCGCGACGGGTACGCCGCATCCCCTCCGGACCGTCCGGCGTCGCCCCTTGACTTTCTTGAACCGCAGTGGTTTGCTCACCACACCATTAGACGGGAGGGGTCATGGCAAGTCATCCATCCGGTGAGCGATTCACCGTAGAACTCGAGAAGGGCACCAACTGGTGGGGCGCCTTCGTCATCGGATTGGCTGGCACGATCCTCGTGATCGGCCTCGCGGGCTATGCGCTCGTGGCCCTCGGCGGCGTGGCGATCACGCTGTTCATCATCCTCACGCTGATCGGCGTGTTCCTCTGCTTCTGCCTGGCCGAGCTCGCGGCCGCCTTCCCGGATCGAGCCGGCGGCCTGCCGTCGTACGCGTTCGAGACCTTCAAGCCGTGGGGCAGCACGGCCTCCGAGCACATCGGCGGCCTCAGCTCGTGGGCGTACTGGCTCGGCTGGTTCACCGTCGCGCCGATCAACGCGTACCTCGCGGCGCTGTACATCACCGACCTGTTCGGCATTCCGCTCGGCTCGACCTACGGTCCGATTTCCGACAAGTTCGGGTCGGCGTGGTCGGTCGGCGTGCTCGTCACCGCCGCGATCATCCTCGTCGTGATCTTCATCCCCGGCTGGCTCGGCATCCGCCTCGGCGCGACGTTCGCGACCGTACTCGGCATCGGCTCGATCATCCCGCTCGTGTTGATCATCGTGCTCCCGTTCTTCCACCCGTCCTCGATCGACTTTGGCCAGGTGCAGCTGACGACGCTGCCCGAGGGCGTGACTGGGTCGTGGCAGCTGATCATCGGCTGGGCGTTCATCTTCACCTGGACCGTCTGGGCAATGGAGGCAGCCGCGTGCTACATCGGCGAGTGCCGCGAGCCCGCGCGCGACGCCAAGATTGCGATGACGGCCGAGGGCCTGTTCGGCCTGTTCGTGTACGTCACCCTCCCCCTGATGCTCCTCGCGGTCTTGGGTACCGCCGGCTTCGCCGAGCTCGGCTCGGGCGACGCCAACGTCGTGTTCCTCGGTTACGTGGACAAGATCTTCGGCGCTAACGAGTTCTGGAAGTGGTTCGTCGGACTCGCCCTGGTGGCTGCGCTGCTCCTGTCCGTGCTCAACGCGCTGATCGGCGCGTCGCGCGGCCTCTGGCAGAACTCGATCGACGGCGTGCTTCCGAAGATGTTCGGCAAGACGAACAAGCACGGCTCCCCCAGCACGGCGATCGTCCTCTCCCTGGTCGCCTCGCTGCTCGTGCTGCTCGTCGGCTCGCCGCTGCAGATCTACGTGTTCTCGAACATGGGCTACCTGTTCGCCCTGTCGGTCGCGATGGTCGGGTTCGGCGTCTTCCGCTTCAAGCGCGATGACTTCCCGCGCCCCGTGAAGATGCCGAAGATCATGGCGCCGCTGGCGATCCTGTTCGGCGTAGCGGGCCTGCTGCTGTGGGCGATCGGCGGCTACTACTCGGCCGACTACGCCGTGGGCACGGGCTATCGCTGGCTCTACTGGGTCGGCCTGATCCTGCTCGCCCTCTACGTGCCGCTGCACCTGTGGCGCCGCGTCGAGGACAAGCGCCACGGCCAGGCCACCCCGCACCACGTGGATCATCCGCACTGAGCAGCTGACGCCACATGCCGCTGATCCCACGTCGCCGCAAGCGCAACTGGGACGAGCAACCGGCCGAACCCTGCGAGACCATGCTCGCCGGGGACGGTCGGCGGAGGTTCTCGAAGAGGGCGATCGCCAAGGCGGTCGCCCTCTCGCCTGCCGGGCCCGTCACGGTCGTCACCATCGCCCGCATCCACGGCACGCAGTTCGGGCTGCCGAACCCCGGCCTGATGCCGACCAAGCAGGAGATGAAGGCGCGGCACGACTGGGTCGGCAAGGGCGTCGACGCGATCATCGCGGCCGGCGGCGAGGCCGACGGGCAGGTGGCCGTCACGCGCAAGACCACCAAGACGCTGGCGCGCATCGCGCGCACCCGCGAGGTCAAGACGATCGTGATCGACGAGACGCAGTACACCGGCTGGCGGCGGTTCGTCGAGGGCGATGTCGGCACCGAGCTCGCCAAGCGGCTGCGTACCGATGGCATCGAGGTGATCGTGATCCCGTACGACCCGAACGACCCGAAGCCGTAGCAATCCAACCCTTCCCAACCACTAAAGGTTCGACTACCATGCCTTTCACCACGCGCAACTGGAGGAGATGACCGTGGCACAGCCCAAGAACAAAGAAGAGGCCCGTCGCCGAGCGAAGGCCGACGGCATCGAGTTCTTCTTCGCCCAGTTCGTCGACATGCACGGCAAGCCGAGCGCCAAGCTCGTTCCTGCCGAGCGCATCGACATGCTGTTCGACGACGGCGCCGGCTTCGCCGGCTTTGCCGCCGGCCCGATCGGCCAGACGCCCGCATCGCCCGACATCGCCGCCATTCCGGATCCTGAGTCCTACACCCCCGTGCCGTTCAAGCCGGGCCTCGCGCGCTTCGCCTGCGACATCACGATCGACGGCGATCCGTGGAACTTCTGCCCACGCACGATCCTCAAGAACGCCAATGCGCGTGCTGCCAAGATGGGCTACCGCCTGAAGATGGGCATGGAGCTCGAGTTCTTCCTGCTCAAGGAGCGCGACGGCAAGATCGTCCTGGCGGACGACCTCGATACGCTCGATCAGCCCTGCTACGACATGAAGGGCATCACACGCTCGTACGACTTCATCTCGCAGCTGTCGAAGAACCTCAACGGGCTTGGCTGGGGCAACTACGCCAACGACCACGAGGACGCCAACGGCCAGTTCGAGCTGAACTTCGAGTACGACGACGCGATCAAGACGGCCGACAAGGCGATCTTCTTCCGTTACATGGTCCACGCGATGGCGCAGGAGCGCGGTCTGCTGACGACCTTCATGCCGAAGCCGTTCTCGAACCTGACCGGCAACGGCGGGCACCTCCACATCTCGCTGTGGGATCCGACCGGCAAGAAGAACCTGTTCGAGGACAAGAAGGATCCGCGTGGCCTTGGCCTGTCCAAGCTCGCGTACCAGTTCCTCGGCGGCATCATCGACAACTCCGAGGGCCTCAGCGCAATCCTCGCGCCGACGGTCAACTCGTACAAGCGCATCGGCGTCGGCGCCCCGACCTCGGGCGCCACGTGGGCTCCGGCCTACGCCACGTACGGCATGAACAACCGCACGCAGTCGATCCGCATCCCGGCTCCGGGACGCATTGAGATCCGCTCGACCGACGGTGCGGCCAACCCGTACTTGGCCGCCGCGGCGATCATCGGCTGCGGCCTCGACGGCGTCGCCAACAAGGCCAATCCGGGCGAGCCGAACCTCGACAACCTGTACGAGCTGTCGCCGGCGCAGATCAAGCGCAAGCGCATCAAGACGCTGCCCGCGAACCTGCTCGACGCCACGCGCGCCGCGCAGAAGAACAAGGCGCTGCGTGACTGGCTCGGCAGCATGGACGGCTGGGACTACCTGGACTACTTCGTCGACACGAAGCAGGCCGAGTGGCAGGAGTACCACACGACCGTCAGCGACTGGGAGCTCAAGCGCTACCTGACGCTGTTCTAGGACACAGGGGTGACGGAGATGCACCACAGGTGTATCTCCGTCACACCCGCAGTCCGATTCCCCGAGGAGCATCGACGCTGCGCATGTGCATCACGGCCATATGGTTGTGATCCGTCATGTGACGGTGGCCCATGCCATCACCCTGCTATTGCGGTAGCCTTTTGGCCAAGAACAGGTGGACCACCCACCGCCCAGAGGATGTTCCATCGAGAAGGAGACCGTCATGGCGGTTGCAGTTGAGAGCGCGAAGGCCGGACTTGATCCGATGTTCAACCCGGATTGGTTCCTGACCGACGAGGAGAAGGCGCTGCGCGAGCAGTTGATCGAGATCTGCGAGAAGGAGATCCGCCCCCGCGCCGCCCAGAACGACCGCGAGCTGATCTTCCCCCGCGAGAGCCTCGAGGCGCTCGGCCCGTTCCTCGGCCTGACGCTGCCGAAGGAATGGGGTGGCCTCGGTCAGGGTCACGCGATGCTGGTCGCCACGACCGAGACGATTGCGCGCTACGGCTGCGCCTCCACCGCCATGTGCTACACGATGCATATGGGCGCGGTTGAGTCCCTCCGCCTCACCGCCACCGAGTGGCACATTGAAAACGTCCTCAAGAAGATCGTCTCCGACAAGCTGATCGGCACCCTCTCGTTCTCCGATCCGGAGACCGGCTCGCATTTCTGGTACCCGATCTCGTCGGGTGCTCGCAAGGTCGAGGGCGGCTACGAGGTGCTCAAGAAGGCGTCTTGGACGACGTCCGGCGGCTTCGCCGACTGGTACGTCCTGCAGACGACGTCGCCCGAGTTCAAGGCCTACTCGGACCTGACCTGCTGGCTCGTCTTCAACGACGAGGTCGAGTCGGGCCACGCCGAGTGGGACGCCATGGGCCTGCGCGGCAACCAGTCCGGTTCGCTGCTGCTCGACTGGAAGCTCCTCCCTGAGGAGCGCATGGTCGGCGCCATCGGTGACGGCGCCTGGGCCAACGACGAGGCGGTCGACCCGTTCTTCCTGATCTCGTCCAGCGCCTGCTGGAGCGGCATCGCGCTTGGTGCGATCGACATCTGCATCCAGCACACGACCCGCAAGGTCCACAAGGACGTCGGCATGCGCGTCTGCGACTACCCGACGATCCAGGACTCCGTCGGCGAGGCGATCATCGATACGAACGCCATCCGCTGCATGAACTACTCGATCGCCGTCGCCATGGACAACGTGACGGATAACAGCCAGCGCGTGCTCGAGCAGTCCGAGTACGCCCGTGGTAACTACCTCCACTGGCTCTGGCAGCTCAAGTTCGCCTCCGCCAAGAACTGCGGTCTCGTCGTCGACGAGATGATGCACTCCGCCGGTGGCACGTCGTACAAGAAGTCGCCGCTCGAGCTGGAGCGCTACGTGCGCGACGGCAAGGCCGGCTGGGTGATGGGCCCGACGAACGAGGTCCTGCGCCAGTTCGTCGGCAAGACCGCCCTCCTGGGCATGGAGTCGCTCGACTACTGGAACCAGGTCGTCAACGAGCGCTCGATCAAGAACGAGACGAAGAAGATGACGCCCGAGCAGAAGAAGGCGCTCGCCGAGGAACTCCTCGCCGAGGCCGCGCAGGGCTAGTCCGAAAAAGGCAAGGCCCCCTGGCTGCACCGCTGAGCGGTGCAGCCAGGGGGCCTTTTTCGTTTTCGGGACCAGGCTGACGATGGGAACACCTCAAGGTGGCTCGGTCGGAAACGACCGATTCACCTTGAGGTGATCCCGTCGCTGAGGTGGATCAGCGTTTACGCGATCCCGTCGCTTCTGTGGATCAACTGCTGAAGAGGCGATCTCGACCGTCAGGACGCCGAACCCTGGCGACGCGATGACCTCGAGGTGAATCGGTCGTGTCCGACCGAGCCACCTCGAGGCCTTCGCGTCGTCGGGCGTCATCCGGGGCGCCCAACAAGAAAGGGCCCCGTCTCCCCGCCTGACGGCGCGGAGACGGGGCCCTGACCTCTCAGACCCTAGAACAGTCCGACAACCGTGCCGTCGTCGGCCAGGTCGATCGCGTTCGCAGCCGGCACAGCACCGAGGCCCGGCATCTGCAGCATTTCGCCGCACAGCGGCACCAGCATGCCGGCACCCGTGTACGAGCGGATGTCGCGGATCGGCACCGTGAACCCGGTCGGGCGGTTACGCAGCGTCGGGTCGTGCGACAGCGACAGGTGCGACTTCGCCATGCAGATCGGGAGGTGCGAGATGCCCTCCTTCTCGAAGCGGGCGATCGCGGCGACTGCGGCAGGCGACAGGTCGATGCCGTCGGCGCCGTAGACCGTCTTGGCGATCGTCTCGATCTTCTGCGCAACCGGATCCGAGTCCTCGTAGAGCATCTTGAAGTCCGACGGCGCCTCAGCGGCGGCGCAGACGATCTCGGCGAGCTCGGTGACACCGTCGCCACCCGCACCGAAGCCGTTGTGGATGGCGGCGCCAAAGGCACCGGCCTCCAGCGCCAGCGTCTTGATCAGCTCGAGCAGCTCGGGCTCATCATCGGGACGCGTGTTGATCGTGACGACCGGCTGGATGCCGAAGGCGCGCACGTTCTCGATGTGCTTGGCGAGGTTCGCCATGCCCGTCTCGACCTCGGCGCGCATCTGCGCCATCTCGGCCGTGGACTGCCAATCACCGCCGCCGTGGTGGCGCAGAGCACGCACCGTCGCGACGATCACGACGACGTGCGGCTTGAGCCCGCCGACGCGGCAGACGATATCCATGAACTTCTCCATGCCGAGATCGGCGGCGAAACCGGACTCGGTGATCAGGAACTCGCCCAGCTT
Organism: Thermoleophilia bacterium; assembly: GCA_037133755.1. Classification (GTDB taxonomy): domain Bacteria; phylum Actinomycetota; class Thermoleophilia; order Gaiellales; family F1-60-MAGs149; genus F1-60-MAGs149. Next base: position 224,185 of record JBAXNN010000003.1, on the reverse strand, counting down.
GAGGCCAATGCGGTCCGCGATGATGGAGTTGTTGCCGTGGGCGATGTTCGCGAACGGACCGCAGTGCATCAGGCACAGCTGGCCCTCGAGCGTCTGCACGATGTTCGGCTTGATCGCGTCGCGCAGGAGGACGGCCATCGAGCCAGCGGCCTTGACGTCCTCGGCGGTGACAGGGTCGCCAGCCTTGGTGTAGCCGACGGTGATCGCGCCGAGCTTCTTGCGCAGATCCTTCATGTCGGTGGCCAGCGCCATGATCGCCATGACCTCGGAGGCGGCGGTGATGTCGAAGCCGGACTCCGCGGGAATGCCGTTCTTGGGGCCACCGAGGCCCGTCACGATGCTGCGGAGCGAGCGATCGGTCACGTCGATGGCGCGACGCCACGTGACATTGGCGATCTGCGGGCTGTGGCCATGGAAGATGTGGGCATCAACCAGGGCGGACAGGAGGTTGTTTGCCGCGGTGATGGCGTGCACGTCGCCGGTGAAGTGGAGGTTGAGGTCCTCCATCGGCACGACCTGGGCGTAGCCGCCACCAGCGGCACCGCCCTTGACACCGAAGACGGGGCCGAGCGACGGCTCGCGCAGCGCGAGCATCGCGCGGCGGCCGATCTTGCCCATGCCCTGCGTCAGCGAGACCGAGGTCGTCGTCTTGCCCTCGCCGGCCGGAGTCGGCGTAATGGCGGTGACGTTGACGATCTTCGCGTCCGGGACGTCCTTGAGGCGGTCGAGGATCGACAGCTCGATCTTGGCCTTGTAGCGGCCGTAGAGCTCTAGCTCGTCCGGCAGAATGCCGTACTCGGCTGCAATATCGGCGATCGGCTGGAGCTGATGCTCCTGGGCGATTTCAAGGCTCGACTTCATCGTTTCGACTCACTCCTCCGTGGCGTATCTGACGGGAACCTACAGTGATCACCCGCCCCTTGCGCCGTCTGCATAGAATGCAGATATGGCGCTGTGCAGAGGCTACAGCCCGCGAACTGCCCAATCAGGGGTAGTACGTACAGCAAACACCGCCCCTAGTGTGTATACCTTCCACAATGCACGGCCGAAATACGCCCCCTACCCTTAACCCACTGTGAGCCACTTCCACATCAAAACCCCATTTGGCCTCCGCCCCGTCAGCGAGTTCTCGTACGGCGGCGAAGTGCGTCCCCCACTGGCCCCTGACGCCCCGGACGAGGAGGCGATCGCCCATCTGTGGCTTCGCACCAACGTCGCGGGCGTGCAGAAGGAGCGGTGGTTCCATTCCAGCGGCACGCGTCGCTGGTACACGATCGTGCGTGACACGCGCACGAACATCGTCTTGGCGCAGCCGGGCGAGGAGTACACGGAGGGCTCGGCGTGAGCATTGAATTCGAAGGGCGCGAAGTCGCCATTCAGCCGGGCGACACGCTCGCCTCGGCGCTCTATCGGGATGGCGTCCGCGTCTTCTCCCGCTCGTTCAAGTACCACCGCCCGCGTGGCCTGTACTGCCTTTCGGGCGACTGCCCGAACTGCCTGGTCACGGTCGACGGCGAGGTCAACGTCCGCGCCTGCATGTGTGCAGCCAAGGACGGCCAGAAGGTCTCGCGTCAGAACGCGTGGCCGTCGGTGGACCGCGACGCACTCAACGTGATCGACAAGTTCCATCCGTTGATGCCCGTTGGCTTCTACTACAAGGCCGGCATCAAGCCGAAGTTCGCCTGGCCGATGGCTGAGGGCGTCATTCGCCGCGTGGCCGGTCTCGGCTTCTCGGATAAGAACGATGCTCCCAAGGACATCGATCGCATCAACCGTCACCCCGACGTGCTGGTGATCGGTGCGGGCGTCGCTGGCCTCTCGGCCGCGATTGCTGCTGCCGACGCCGGCAAGCGCGTGATGGTCATCGACGAGGGCTCCGAGCCCGGTCTCCGCGTTGCCGCGGGCCCGACCAAGGACGCCATCAACGGTCTCGCCGCGACGGCTGCGGCGAACGCCAACATCGAGCTGAACTCGGGCACGTCCGCCATCGGCATCTACGAGGGCCCGATGGTCCTCGCGATCACGGCGGATCAGACGATCCACATCCACCCGACGAACATCGTGATCGCGTCGGGCGGTATGGAGATGCACCGCATCTTCGAGAGCAACGACCTGCCGGGCATCTTCATGGGCCGCGGTGCCGCTCGCCTCGCGGGCGCGCAGGGCGTCAAGGTCGGCGACACGGCTGTCGTCTGGGCGGAGACCCAGGAGGCCGTCGAGCACGCCAAGACGCTCGCCGCCTCCGGCACGACGGTTGCTGCCGTCGTCACAGGTCCCGGCGTCGACGCCTCGGGTGTCGGCAATCGCCAGATCGCAGGCGAGATCGTCGCGGCCAAGGGCCGCAAGAAGCTGTCCGGTGTCGTCGTCAAGACGTCCGGCGGCTCGACCGAGGAGATCGCCTGCGACATCCTCGCCTGTGGTGCGGAGATCCAGCAGAACATGCATCTCCCCCGCCTCGCCTACGACCTGCCGTGCGTGCTCGCCGGCGACGCTGCCACGCCTGGCACGACGCTGGACGAGGCCGCCAAGCAGGGCACCGAGGCTGGTACTGCCGCTGCAGCCGGTCTGCCGCTGTACGTGAACCCGCCCGCCTCGCAGCCGCGCAAGTGCGGCACCGCCGGCTACGTCTGCCTCTGTGAGGACGTGTCGGTCAAGGAGGTCGAGCAGGCGATCGACGAGGGCTTCGAGTCCGCTGAGCTCCTCAAGCGCTACACGACCGTCACGATGGGACCGTGCCAGGGGCGCCTCTGCGCCGACCAGCTGCGTGCCATCGCGGAGCGCAAGACGCCGGCCGAGGCTGCACGTGTCTCGGCGCCGACGACCCTGCGTCCGCCGGTTCGCCCGATCCGCATCGAGCAGGCAGCTGCAGGTGCGCGTCACCACATCGAGCGCCACACCCCGCTCCACCAGAAGCATCTGGAGATGGGCGCGTCGACCCTCTGGGCCGGCCCGTGGAAGCGCATCTTCTCGTACGGCGACATGCAGGCCGAGTACGAGGCCGTCCGCCATCGCGTCGGCGTCATCGACGTCGGCACGCTCGGCAAGTTCCTGCTGGCCGGCCCCGACGTCGTCGAGTTCCTCGAGCGCATTTACCCGATGCGCGTCGCGGACCTCGAGCCCGGCAAGCTGCGCTACGGCCTGATGCTCGAGGAAGGCGGCGTCATCATCGATGACGGCACCGTCTGCGCCCTCGAGGGTGGTGCGTTCTACTGCACCGTCACCACGTCGGGTGCTGAGCGCCTCGAGTCCTGGATGCTCGACTGGCGTGAGGCCTGGGGCCTCGACGTCTTCGTCGTCAACCAGACCGCGTCGCTGGCAGCCGTCAACGTCGCTGGTCCGCACGCTCGTGACCTACTCGAGAAGCTGTGTGACGATCCGATCGACAAGGAGTCGTTCCCGTACCTGCGGCATCGCCGCATCACGGTCAACGGCGTCTCCTGTCTGGCCATCCGTCTCGGCTTCGTCGGCGAGCTGGCCTACGAGCTCCACTTCCCGGCTGCCAACGCGGTCGAGATGTGGGACGCAATCCTCGAGGCGGGCAAGGAGTGGGATATCAAGCCGTTCGGTCTTGATGCCCAGCGCCTCCTCCGCCTGGAGAAGGGCCACATCATCATCTCCCAGGACACCGACTTCGAGACGACCCCGTGGAAGGTCTCGATGGACTGGGCGGTGAAGCTCGACAAGCCCGACTTCGTCGGCAAGGCTGCACTGATTCGCGCGCAGCGTCGCACCCCGCGTGAGACGCTCGTGCCGTGGCAGATGGAGCCCGGTATGGCAACCCCCGCAGAGGGCTCGATCGTAACGGTCGGTGGCAATCTGAACGGACGTGTAACGTCTTCGAAGATGTCGTATGTCCTCGGCCACCCGGTCGGACTCGCGTGGGTAACCACCGAGTTCGCGAAGGCTGGCGGAACCATCTCTATTGGAGGCGCGCCGGCAACCATCGGCGACCACGCCTTCTACGACCCTGAGGGAGTGAAGCTCCGTGCCTAATCTGTTTGAAGTCAAAGGCGCAGCGAAGATCCGCTGCTTCGGCAAGGAAGCCGTGCTGGACGGGCTCAAGCAGCCTTCCGGCACGCTGATGGGCCGCATTACCCCCGACGAGGTCATCTTCGTCGGCGAGCCCGGCACTGCTGCCGCGCTCGTCGAGGATCTCTCGGGCCAGCTCGCGAACGAGGGCACTGCCGCGCTCGTCGTCGATCACACCGACGGCTGGTCGTTCTTCACCATCGAGGGTGAGGGCGTCGAGGAGGTATTCGCCCGCGAGGCGAACTGGAAGCTCCCCGTCTCGAACGGCGAGCCGGTCTTCACGGTCGGCAAGGTCTGCCATGTCGCTGGCAAGGTGTTCGTCCGGCCCAACCGGATCGACATCATGACCGGCGGCGAGGTCATCGAGCACGTGCACCACTCGCTGCTCCATGCCGGCCATCACGTCAACATGCATGAGGTCGCCGCGCCCGCGCAGAACGCGCTCGGCGTCGGCACAGAAGGGGTGGCAGTCTCGTGAGCGGTCTCCTGCGAGGACGCACGTTCTTCAAGAAGTACCCGATGAAGAAGTCGTACGACGTCGTCATCATTGGCGGCGGTGCGCACGGCCTCGGCACGGCGTACTACCTGGTCAAGAACCACGGCATCAAGGCCGAGAACATCGCGGTCCTTGAGATGAACTACATCGGTGCCGGCGGGTCGGGTCGTAACACGACCATCGTCCGCTCGAACTACCGCACGCCTGAGGGCATTCGGTTCTACGAGCGCTCGATGGAGCTGTGGCGTGGCCTGTCCCAGGATCTCGACTTCAACATGATGATGTCGAACCTCGGTCACTTCACGCTCGCCCACACCGATTCGTCGGTGCGCGTGCAGCGCGAGCGCGCCGAGACCAACAAGGTTCTCGGCGTCGACTCCCGGCTGATCTTCCGCGACGAGATCGCGGAGCTCTGCCCCGAGCTGAACATGTCGATGGACGTGCCGTACCCGATCGAGGCGGCGCTGTACCACCCGCCGGGCTCGGTGCTGCGTCACGACGCCGTCGTGTGGGGCTATGGCTCCCAGTTCTCGATGCGTGGCGGTCACATCCACCAGGGCGTGAAGGTCACGGCTATCCGCAAGGACGCCGCGGGCAAGTGCATCGGCGTGGATACGAGCCAGGGCCCGATCGACGCGGGTGTCGTGATGAGCGCCGTCGCCGGTTGGACCACGCAGGTCACCGACCTCGCCGGTGTTCGCACCCCGATCACGAACCATCCGCTCCAGGCGTTCGTGACGGAGCCGGTCAAGCCGCTCCTCCACAAGATCATCGTGTCGGCGTCGCTGCACACGTACATCTCGCAGACGGACCGCGGTGAGGTTCTGATCGGCTCGGAGATCGAGCCGTACACCACGTACAACATGCGCTCGACGAACACGTTCCTCGAGCACTCCACGGCGAACGCCCTGGACGTGGTGCCGCTGCTGGCGCGCCTGAAGATTCAGCGCCAGTGGACGGGCTACTGCGACATGACCCCGGACTACAGCCCGATCATGGGCAAGACCGAGGTCGATAACTTCCTGATCGACGCCGGTTGGGGCACGTGGGGCTTCAAGGCCTCCGCCGTCTGCGGCGAGACGATGGCAGAACTGATTGCCACGAATCGCACGCCGGACCTGATCGAGCCCTTCCGTCTCTCTCGCTTCGCCGAGGAGATGCTGGTGCCCGAGAAGGCTGCTGCCTCCGTCTCCCACTAGAGACGGCAGCACAACCCAGTTCTTCCCTGAGGGGCGGCTTCGGCCGCCCCTCAGTCGTTTGGCGACGCGAAGGCCTCGAGGTGGCTCGGTCTGCAAAGACCGATTCACCTCGAGGTCATCGCGTCGCCTGGGCGGGTCAAGCTCGGAAGCAGCGGGCTTTCAGGAGCACGAAGCGGAATCCCGGCGACGCGAAGGCCTCGAGGTGGCTCGGTCCATTCGGACCGAGCCACCTCGAGGCCTTCGCGTCGTCAGCCCACAGACGCGATCAGCACGAGCAGCGTGCCGAGGATGCTCCACAGCGGCACGGTGCCGCGATCCGCGCGCCAGGCGCCGACGATCGCGACGATCAGCGCCGTGAACACCATCACGTCGATGCGAGCCCCAATCTGGATCTCGCTGAACGTGATGGCCAGGATCACGAGGAACCCGAGGAGCTCGTGCCGCGTCGTGCGGTGGGCACCTCGCGCGTTGAGGATCAGGAGGACACCGAGCAGGGCGAAGGCATACGCGGCCATGTGCACGTCCACGACGAGCGAGGCGAGCACCCACCCGACGGGCAGCGCGAGGATCAGCGCCGGCAGTAGGCGCTTCGCGCGGCCTTCGAGCGCCACTGACGGGTGCTCGGGGCTCGGCCAGACGCGATCGAGCAGCAGCAGGTAGAGCCCGCCGCCGATCACCGAGGCAATCAGCAACTCGATCGCCGACCGCAACCCGTCAGCCGAACCAGACCCAATCAAGAGCCCGACGATCGGCACCAGTGCGATGGTTGCCATCGAACGATCGACCTTGCGGGCGAAGGCGAAGAAGCCGCCCACGAGCAACAGCAGCAACACCAACACGACCGCGTGGTTCTGGATCAGGGCACCGACCGCGGCAGCGAGGCCGATCAGGACCGCGATGCCGATCACTTGGGAGCGCCGTGCGATGCCGTACCCCGGCGGCCCCATCAGCAAGATCAGCAGCGCGCTGGCCGCCGCAAGGGCGCCGAGCGCATGGGCACCGGCGGCGGTACCGGCCGCAAACGGGGCGCCCACCACGATGCCGAAGCGCAGTGCAAGCTGCCAGCGCGCCGGAAAGTGCTCGCGCAGCGCCGCCAGGGCCGATCGGGTCTGCACCGCTTCCATCGCCGACAGCATACGAGACCGGGTACCATTGCCGACATGGCAACACCCGGCCGACCTGTCGCCGCCGTCGAGCGTGCGCTCCTCGTCTTGGAGATCCTCGCCGACGCGCCCGATCCTCTGGGCGTCAACGACATCGCCCGCCGCCTTGAGGTCTCCCCCTCGTCGGCCTCACGCCTGCTGGGCACTCTGGGCAGCCACGGACTCGTCGAGAAGGTCGAGGCCACGGGCCGCTACCGCCTCGGCGTGCGGCTCCTGCAGCTGGGTACACACGTGCTGCAGCGCCTCGACGTCCGCACCGTTGCCCGCCCCATCCTCGATCAGGTGGAGGCCGCAACGGGCGAAACGGCCACGCTCTCGCTCGCTGCCGCTGGCGAGGGCGTCACCGTTGATCACGTCCCCAGTCGGCGTAGCGTACGCTCTGCGGCCCTTGTGGGACGCCCGAGCGTCGCGCACGCCACTGCCGTGGGCAAAGTCGTGCTCGCGTTCGGCCGCGGCACGCAGACCGAGCTGCCCGCGCAGCTCGCGGCATTCACGCCCCGCACCATCACGGACCCCGTCGTCCTGGCGGCTGCCGTCGACGAGGTGCGCGAGCGCGGTTGGGGCGAGGCCGACGAGGAGCGCGAAGAGGATCTCGCCGCCATCGCTGTCCCCGTCTTCGACCACACGGGCGGGCTGGTGGCGATCCTCGGCGTGCAAGGCCCCAGCGACCGCTTTGACGCCGATGCGCGCCGCGCGGCCTTGCCAGCGCTGCAGACGGCCGCGCGCGAGCTCGGGCGCCTCCTCGGCGCACTCTAGGGCGTAAGCCCGCACGCGCCTGCGACGACTACCGGTGCACGTCCTCAATCGGACGAACGCATCCCGGAGGTCACCATGTCGAACATCCGTACCACGCAACGCCTCAGGCGCGTCGCGCTCGTCCTCGTCGGCGCCGCGGTGCTCATCGCCGCGCCCACCGCCACAGGCTCGGCGTGGAGTGTCTCCGGCCCGCTCAGGGCTCCTACGTCACCACTCCTCGGCGGCGGTTCCGCCGATACGCCGACGGCCGTCGCGCTGGCGTACGACCCCTCGACGCAGGCGCTGCAGCTGCGTCTCGACTTCACCGCACCGCCGAGTCGCAATGGGATCACCGTCGACATGGGGACGGCGCAGCCCGACGGCACGTGCGCGACGGGAGGCTTGTCGATCGGCATCGTCGCCCAGGACCACATGGTGACCACGACGACCACCCAGACGGTCCGGACGTGGGTGCCCCCGCGCACCGAGGTCGGCTGGTCGTACTCGTCGCGGTATCCGCCTGGCTCCGGCACCTGGACGTACCTCGGCTACGACAGCTGGACAATGCGCCATCAGTGGCTCCACTCAATCCCCGGATACTGGGTGCAGGAGTCGCGCGACGTCACGAGCTCTGGCCCCGACGCGTCAACGCACGAGCGCGTCGCCGGCCTCAGCCTTTCGAGCGCGGATGGCATACTCAGCGACACCGAGGTGGTCACCAACGACTCGACGGCAATCGAGTGGCATTTCACCTCACCGCTCCTTGAGAACGCCGCGGCCACCTGCGTTGCCGTGCACGTCGCCAACCGCCGGGCACCGTTCCTGCTGACGCCGGGCCCTGTTGCCTCCACCGGCGCCGCCGGTTCCGCGGTCGCAGCCACGACGCCGATGGCCGCCAGCGCACCTCGTGCGCGAGCGCGCAGAATCGGCCGCACGCTGCACCTGCGCCTGCGTGGCCACGCGGGTGCAGTCCAGGTGCGAATCGGCACCCGCAGCACGCCGCCGCTCCCCTACGCCGACGCCCTCAGCCTGCAGCTCGGGGCGCAGAACCCCAGATCGATCGCCGTGCGATTCAAGACCGACGCAACGTGGTCTGGCTGGCGCACCGTGCCAATCTCGTCATCGCGCCGCAGGGGGTAGCCGGAGCCGCGCTCAGGGCCGCGCATCGCGCCACAGGCCGGCGAAATCCGGGCAGCCCGGAGGCCCCGCGACCGTCTGGACGACGGTGAACCCGTGGCGCTCATACATGGCGACGTTACGGGAGTTACTCGACTCCAGGTAGGCGCTGGCGCCCTCCTGGTCGATCAGCTCAAGATTGTGGCGCAGGAGGGCCTGGCCGAACGCGTTGCCCCGCGCCGCGGGCTCCGTCGCGAACAGGCTCAGATAGAAGTGCGGCTCGTCGTGGGGATGGCTGGCATCCAGCGTCTCGAAGAGCTCCAAGACGGGCGTCGCACCATCGCCGACGAGGTCGTGCAGGACTGGCGCGAACTGCTCTGCTCCCGCAGGGGAAAGCTCGGTCCCACCAGGCGGGATCCAACACGTCGCCGTCGAGTCATGAGCGGCGAGAAACGTCCACGGATAGCGAATCGCCTCCGCCACGCAAAACCCCCAGAAGGCCTGCTGCTGCGCGAGGCGCTTGCCCTCATGCGGAAACGACCAGGCCCACAGCGGATCGTCATGAAATCCGCGTGCGAACACGAGCGCCGCGACATCAATATCGTCGGTCGTGACGACCCGGACATCGGTGAGGTCCTCGCTCATGCAGCCCAGTATGGCGTCTGATGGCGCGAAGCAAACGCGACAACCGCTGCTGCCGTACCTGCCAAGCGCGGGCTACTCCCCGCGTGGCGTCAGACGGATGATCGGAATCTCGCGGTCGGTCTTCTCGCCGTATTTGCCGAAGCGGGGGTGTTCGCCGCAGATCCGCTGCCAGGCCTGATCGCGCTCGGCACCCGTCACCTGCTCGGCCGTCACCGCGTACTCCGTGCCAGCGACGACCACGCGGACTAGATCGGGATGCGCGGCGACGTTGTGGTACCAGGAGGGGTTCTGGCGGGCGCCGTTGGCCGAGGCCGCGACGTACCAGCCGCCGCCGGGTGCGTCGAAGCGCGCGAGCGGTGCCTCACGCGTCTGCCCCGTCTTCGAGCCGACCGTGATGAGCAGGAGCGTGTCGGTGCCCATGGCGCGGCCGCCGCCCTTGCGGATGCGCTTCGCGAGGAAGGTGTTGAAGGCGCGCAGGACGAACCCGCCCGGCTGCCGCGCGCCTCGTGTGCCCGCCTTGGATGCGAATGCCACGCCGTCTCCCGTCGTTGCCCCAAGCCTACCGGCACGCATGACCCTTGGCCCACGGACACCCCGCAAACGCCTCGGGGCGGGTCCGAAGACCCGCCCCGAGGGACAAACGACGTACTGGTCGAACCGAGGGGCTAGTGCCCGCCCGGTGCCTCCCAGCCCGGCAGGACCGACGGCTTCCAATCGGTGCCGACAGTGCGCGAGTCCTTGACCCACGGCCCGAGCTCGGGCTGCGGGAACTTCGCGTGCGCCTCCTTCAGCTTGATGCCGTAGGAGTTACCGCTCTGAAGGTGCTTGAGCAGCACCTTGCGGGCGATCTCGTTCTCCTGCCCCTTCGGAATCTCGAAGTAGATCTTGATGAACGAGTTGGAGTACCGATCGAAGACGGCCGGAACGCCGTCCTCCTGGAGCAGCTCGATGTCCTCGAGCCAGTTGATGTCCTGGCCCGGCGTCGACTCCAGCAGATCGACATCAGCGCTGGCGTTGATGTCCTCCTGATAGTCGAAGCGCTTGCCGGCCAGGTACTCGGCGGAGATGCCGATGGTCAGCTCGGGATTGTGCCGCTCATTTGCGATGTTGGTCGTAGCTTCAGACATGCTGACTCCTAGTCGCCCTGCGTCGCAGCCGGCGTGCTCTGCGGCATGTAGTCGACGGGATTCACGAGATGGCGCTCGAGGAGCGTCTTGATCTCGTTCAGGGTCTTCTCCTCGGTGACACCCGGGATGTAATGGGTGCCGGCGAGCGGAACCTTCGCCATCGCAGCCGCCTCGACCGTGAGGGCCGCAAGGTCCTCCGGCTCCAGCGAGTGGATGTTGGTCTTGCCGCACGCGCGGGCCAGCATCTGGACCTCGAGCGTCATCGTGTGCAGGAAGTTGTAGACCCGCTCAGCGGCCTCGTCGACGACGAGACGCTTGCGCAGCTCCAGATCCTGGGTGGCAACGCCAACCGGGCAGCGGCCCGTGTGGCAGTGGTAGCACTCGCCTGCGGGGACACCGACGGTGCCCTCGTAGTCGGTGACACCCGGGATCTCCTTGTTGCAGTTCAGCGCCATCAGCGACGAGTGGCCAATTGCCACAGCCTTGGCACCGAGTGCGATGCACTTGGCGACGTCGGCACCGTTGCGGATACCACCAGCGACGACGAGATCGATCTCGTCAGCCAGACCGACGTCCTCGAGGGCGCGACGCGCCTCGGGGATAGCCGCCATCAGCGGAATGCCGGTCTCCTCGGTGGCGATGTGCGGACCGGCACCGGTGCCGCCCTCTGCGCCGTCGAGGTAGATGACGTCAGGGCCACACTTCGCAGCCATGCGCACATCGTCGTAGACACGGCTGGCGCCGAGCTTGAGCTGAATCGGGATCTGGTAGTCCGTGGCCTCACGGACCTCCTGGATCTTGAGGCTCAGGTCGTCCGGGCCCATCCAGTCAGGATGGCGCGCCGGCGAGCGCTGGTCGATGCCGGCCGGCAGGGAGCGCATCTCTGCGACCTGCTCCGTCACCTTCTGGCCCATCAGGTGGCCGCCGAGGCCCACCTTGCAGCCCTGGCCGATGAAGAACTCGACCGCATCCGCGCACATCAGGTGATGCGGGTTGAAGCCGTAGCGGCTCTGGATGCACTGGTAGTACCACTTCGTCGACAGGTCGCGCTCCGGCGGAATCATGCCGCCCTCGCCCGAACAGGTCGCCGTGCCGGCCATCGAGGCGCCCTTGGCCAGAGCCATCTTCGCCTCGAGGGACAGGGCGCCGAAGCTCATGCCCGTGATGTAGATCGGGATGTCGAGCTCCATCGGCTTCTTGGCGAAGCGCGCACCGAGGACGGTCTTGGTGACGCACTTCTCGCGGTAGCCCTCGATCACGAAACGGGTCAGCGTGCCCGGCATGAACATGAGCTGATCCCAGTGCGGGATCGGCTTGAACATGGAGAAGCCACGCATGCGGTAGCGACCCAGCTCGGCCTTCATGTGGATGTCGTTCATCACCTCAGGGGTGAAGATCGGGCTCCGGCCGAGCACTGCGCGCTTGCGCTCGATTTCTTTTGCGTTATCGCTCATCAGTAATCCCCCTTTTCCTAGAGAACGAGCTTGCGCTCGGACGCCTCAAGGCTGTCGTAGTTGTAGAGCTTCTTGCCGCACACGAACTTCTGAAAGGCCGGGGGCGTGCCTAGTTCGTAGATGCGGAACTTGCGGTCGATGAACTCGGTGTCCGCGTCGGTCCACTCGCCGGGAACGCAGTCGATCCCGAGGGACCGAACCTTGCCGCCGACGTAGATGATGCCGTCGTACATCGAGTCACCGAGACCATGGCCGGCGTCGCCGCAGATGACCTGGCGGCCACGCTGCATCATGAAGCCGGTGTTGGCACCGACGGAGCCCATCGTGAGGATGGTCCCGCCCTTCTGATCGATGCCGGTGCGGGCGCCGAGGCGACCCTTGATGATCAAGTCACCACCACGCATCGCGGCACCCGTCAGGGAGCCAGCGTTGCCTTCGACGACCACGGTGCCGCTCATCATGTTCTCGCACGCGGACCAGCCGACGCGACCCTTGATGTGCACCTCGGGACCGTCGATGACGCCGCAGCCGAAGTAGCCGAGGCTGCCTTCGAACGTGATCTTGCAGCGGGTCAGAATGCCGACACCGAGCGAGTGCTTGGCGCCAGGGTTCTTGACGTGAACATCCGTGATGCCCTGCTCGTTTATCAACCAGCGCAGCTCCAGATTGATCTGACGCGTGGTCAGATCGTTCGCGTCGAACACGGCCGTCGTGCCGTCAATGCTGGAGACCTTGGGGACCTCAGCATTGGGCTCGACGAGACCGCGTGCGTCGTAGACGATCTGGCTTTCTCCGGTCAGCGCGTCCATACCATCACCTCACCCTCATACGGATCGTACGTGTCAATTTCATGGTCGATAATCGCGCGGATCGCCATCTCTTCCGACGCCATCGCGATCATGTTCTCGCCCTCGAAGAGGACCAGCGGCTTCGCCGCCATCTCGTCCTTCGCGACGCCAAGCGCGTCGGCCGTCACGCAGATGTACGTGAACACGCCGTCGAGCTCGTCGAGGCTCTTCTCCATGGCCTCCTTGAGACCCATGCCCTCGCTCATCTTCTCCGCCAGGTACACGGCGATGATCTCCGAGTCGCACTCGGAGTTGAAGCGATGGCCCGAGCGCTCGAGGCGACGACGCCACTGGAAGTAGTTCGTCAGCTGGCCGTTATGCACCACGGCGATGTCGCTGAACGGGTATGCCCAGTAGGGATGCGCGCCCGAGATGTCCACGTCGGACTCGGTTGCCATGCGGACGTGACCGATGGCGTGCGTGCCCTGGAACTGCTCGAGGTGGTACTGCGCGCAGACGGACTCGGCGTCGCCGAGATCCTTGATGATCTCGAGCGAGTGGCCCAGCGAGAGGACCTCGCAGTCCGGGATGTCCTCGATCTGGTCGGCAAGCTTCTTCAGGTCGTCGGTGTAGTCCAGCGTGAGGCGGAACGCGTAGTCCGTCTCCTGGACGCACGTGACGATCTTCGCGCCCAGGCCGGCCAGACGGCGCTCTGCCTCGGCGCGATTGCGCCGGAGGCGGTCCTGGAACTCGAAGTCACGCGGCGTCGTGGTGTTCGCCGTCGTGTAGCGCATGACAACGTTCTCCGTCGGCTCTGCGTACAGCGCGTACCCGGTCGAATCCGGGCCGCGATGCTTCATGGACTGCAACATGCGGGTCATGTCCTGACCCACATTGTGGTGTCCATCCTTGTAGATGATTCCTGCGATTCCGCACACGGTGATCTCTGCCCTCGTTGCGTCGTGGTTTTGGTGTGATTGCCCGACTCCGCCCTACGGGAGGATGTCGAGGTACTCCTGAACGTCCCACTCGGTGACGGTGGCGCAGTAGCGCTCCCACTCGTCCCGCTTGTAATGGCTGAACACCCGGTACATGTCGCCGGGCAGTGCGGCCTTGATGACCTCATCGCTATCGAGCGCATCAAGCGCCTCGCCGAGCGTCATCGGAATCTTCTTGACTTCCTTGCCGGCGTTCATGGCGTCGTAGATGTTGCGCTCCTCCGGCTGGCCCGGATCGATCTTGTTGTCGATGCCGTCACGCATGGCGGCGATCAGACAGGTGAGCGACAGGTACGGGTTGACGGCCGAGTCGACCGAGCGGTACTCGAAGCGACCCGGAGCCGAGACGCGCAGCGCCGTCGTGCGGTTCTGGAAGCCCCAGTCCGCGAAGACCGGTGCCCAGAAGCCCGTGTCCCAGAGGCGGCGGTACGAGTTGACCGTCGGCGACGAGATGGCGGTCAGCGCGCCGAGATGCTTGAGGATGCCACCGATCGCCCAGAGGCCGATGTCGCCGGGCATCATCGGGTTGGCCGGGTCGGGCGCGTCGAACATGTTCTGATCGCCCTTCCAGATCGAGATGTTGTGATGGCAGCCATTGGCCGACACGCCCATGAACGGCTTCGGCATGAAGCACGGGAAGGCGTCCATCTCGCGACCGACCTGCTTGCAGATCTGGCGGTACGTCGTGAGGTTGTCGGCCGTTACCTCGGCCCGATCAAAGTTGAAGTTCAGCTCGAGCTGGCCCGGCGCGTCCTCGTGGTCGCCCTGGATCATGTCGAGACCCAGACCCTCGGCGTACTCCATGACCTTGTGGATCAGCGGCTGGAACTCCGAGAACTGGTCGATGTGGTAGCAATAGGGCTTCGAGAGACCCTCGACCGACGGCGTGCCGTCCGGATTGTTCTTCAGCCACATCATCTCGGGCTCGGTGCCGGCCTTCAGGTGCATACCGGTCTCGGCCTCGAAGGCCGCCTGCGTACGCTTCAGCAGGCCACGACAGTCAGAGCTGAGGTAGGCGCCGGGGTCGACCTCTTCCTCGCGACCGCGGAACAGCGTGCAGAAGACGCGTCCGACCTTGGGATCCCACGGCAGCTGCGCGAAGGTCTCGGGGTCGGGCAGACCCACCAACTCGCGCGACTCGGGGCCGTAGCCGATGTACTCGCCGTGGCGGTCGACGAACAGGTTCGCCGTGGCGCCGTAGACGAGCTGAAAGCCCTTGCGGGCCATGCTCTCCCAGTGCTTCGCCGGGACGCCCTTGCCCATGATGCGGCCGGTCACCGATGCGAACTGGTAGTAGATGTACTCGATGCCTTGAGCATCGATCTGACGACGCACCTCCTTGACCTGGTCATCTCGACCCGGTGCTGCGAGGTAGTTCTCCATATCCGTCATCGCGGTACCACTCTCCTCTCCCTTTATCCCCCGAGCGTCCTCGGTGATCCGAGCGTCCCCGGACTGCTAGAAACGTAAGCGTGAGCGTACCGCGCGGCAATGTTCCGGGTAGGCACTCCGCGCGGCCCCAATAGGAGGATTCGCACATAGTCATTTCCCGCATTTGCGTGATGCGTTCCGGATTGTGGGACAAAACGGCATCTAAATGGTGTTAGTGGAATACCTTTGGAGTGTGCACGGGACACTCGCCGCTGGTACGGTGTGCGACCTGAACACACGCACTCCCCCCATCCCGGCTGCCACCGACGCGCACGTCGATGAGCGACGCGTTCTCTACGAGATCATCCGCACCGTCTCGTCGAGCGTGGATCTCGAGCAGGTGCTCGGCGCGATCACCGAACTCGTCACCGAACAGACACGCGCCCACGCCACGCTGATCTTCATCGCCGAAGGGCCCGATGAGGACCTCGTGCTGCAGTCCGTCTCCGACGACACCTACCGCGACCAGATCGGGTCGGTGCGCATGAAGCGCGGCGAAGGCCTCGCCGGCTGGGTGGCCCAGCATCGCGAGCCAGTCTTCATCGCCGAGAACGCGCTGCAGGACCCGCGCGTCAAGTACTTCCCCGAGTTCGAGGAGGAGAAGTACCAGTCGATCGTGTCCGTGCCCCTGATCGCGCCCGACAGCGAGCTGATCGGCGTGATCGCCCTGCACGCCGAGGCGCCGCGCGTGTTCACCGAGGAGGACGCGGCCTTCGTGATCCACTCGGCGTCGCTCGTCGCCTCCGCAATCGTCAACGCCCGTCTCTACGAGGCGGCACGGCGGCGCGTGCGCGAGCTCGAGGGCCTCTCGGCGCTCTCGAACGTCGTCTCCACGGCCACCGCACTCGATGACCTGCTGCCCGTCGCCGTGGCGCGCACGCTGCCGCTCCTGCAGGCGGAGAGCGCGCACATCTATCTGCTCGACCGCGGCGATCGCCTGCAGCGTCATGCCTCGGCGCCCGAGGTCGGCGATGCACCGTCGGCCGTGACCGTCAGCGAGCTGGCCGAATCGCGTCGCACGGGCAGCACGAGCGCCGTCCAGGCCACGCTCGGCGCGGCGCTGTGGGGCGCCTCGGCCGAGCCCGGCGCGCTGCTCGTCCCGATGCTTGCGGACGGCGAGGTGCTTGGCGCGCTGGTCGTGCACACCGCCGCCGGCCGTCGCTTCTCGCCCGACGACCGCGAATTGGCCGCCTCTATCGCGTCGCAGATCGCCGTCGGTATCAAGAAGATTCGCCTGATCGAGGGCCTCGAAGAGCGCAACCTGATCAAGGACTTCTTCGCCGACCTCGCCGCCGGGCGCTTCGCCGATGGCCTGTCGTCGCGTGCACGGCGTCTCGGGTGCGACTTTGCCCAGCCCAAGCTGGCGCTGGTGGCGATCGGCTGGCGCGATGCCGGCGATGACGAGCGCGCCACCGCACTGGAGCGCTTCCGCGCCAACCTCGTGCGCGCGATGCCCGGCGTGCTGGTGGACCAGCGCGACGAAGAGGCTGTGGCCCTCGTGCCAGCGCTTGGCGCCGACGAGAGCGATTCGCTTCGCCGGCTCGAGAAGGCGCTCGGCGAAGGGGCGAACCGCCTGCCGCTCGTGATTGGCGTCTCCAGCCCCTGCCTCGGTGCCGCCGCGCTGGCAACGGGCCTGCAGGAGGCGCGCCAGGCCGCGCTCGCCGCGCCGGTCATCGTCGATGCTCCTGCGGTCGTGCCTTACGACGGCCTCGGCCCGTACAAGTATCTGCTGCGCGTGCCGCTTGACGGCGACGTGCGCGACCGCCAGCGCGACGCGCTACGCAAGCTCGGCGAGTACGACCGCCAGCGTCAGGCGCAGCTCACGCGCACCCTCGAGGAGTTCCTGCGCCAGCGCGGCAACATCTCCGCGACCGCCCAGGCCCTCTACGTGCACCCGAACACGCTGCGTCAGCGCCTGCGTCGCATCGAGGAGCTGACGGGCATCAGCATCAAGGGCGACGACTGGCTGATGATCGAGATCGCGCTCAAGCTGATCCGCCTCGAAGAGGCGCTCGGCCGGCAGTCGTAGACCTCCGGCCCTTCACCACCCCCATGCCCATGCCCGCGGCCCGCGCTCGTAGGATCCGGCCATGAGCGCTCCGATCCGCGTCGGCATCAACGGCTTCGGTCGCATCGGGCGCCTCGCCTTGCGCGCCGGCTGGGAGTTGCCCGAGCTGGAGTTCGTGCACATCAACGAGGCCAACGGCGATGCAGAGACCTGCGCGCACCTGCTCGAGTTCGACTCCGTGCACGGCCGCTGGCCGCATGCCGTGGCGGCCGAGGGCGATGCGATCTCGATCGACGGCTCGCTGATCTCAACGTCTGCGGAGGCCGATCCAGCGGCCATCCCCTGGGGCGAGATGGGCATCGACCTCGTACTCGAGGCGACCGGGCAGTTCAAGACACTCGACACGCTGCAGCCGCACTTCGACAACGGCGTGCGCAAGGTCATCGTCGCCGCGCCCGTCAAGGATCCCGCGGCACTCAACGTCGTAGTGGGCATCAACGACCACCTCTACGACCCGAGCGTGCACGACATCGTGACGGCGGCCTCGTGCACCACGAACTGCCTGGCCCCCGTCGTCAAGGTGATCCACGAAGGGCTTGGCATTCGCCACGGCCTGATCACCACGCTGCACGACATGACCGACACGCAGACGATCGTCGATGCACCGCACAAGGATCTACGCCGCGCCCGCGCTGCGAGCATGTCGCTGATCCCCACCACGACGGGCTCTGCCACCGCGATCGGGCTGATCTTCCCGGAGCTCCAGGGCAAGCTGAATGGCCTCGCCGTGCGCGTGCCGCTGCTCAATGCGTCACTGACCGACTGCGTGTTCGAAGTGGCCCGTGAAACCACAGTCGAGGAGGTCAACGGCCTGCTGCGCGCGGCCAGCGAAGGCCCCCTTGGCCACGTGCTCGGCTACGAGGAGCGCCCGCTCGTCTCGATCGACTACAGGGGCGACCCGCGCTCCTCGATAATCGACGCCCTCTCCACCATGGTCGTGGGCGGCACGCAGGTGAAGATCCTCGCCTGGTACGACAACGAGTGGGGCTACGCCAACCGCTTTGCCGAGCTTGCGCGCCTCGTTGGCCTGCAGCTGCCCGGGTAGGATCGCCCTGTGAGCGCGTCCGCCCGCTCCGGCGACCTCCGAGCGTACGCGATGATCACCGCCGCCTACTGGGCGGAGACGATCACCGACGGCGCGATCCGGATCCTCGTCCTCTTCTACTTCTACGACCTCGGGTACAGCCCGCTCGAGGTCGCCTCGCTGTTTGTGTTCTACGAGGCCTTTGGGATCGTCACCAATCTGTTCGGTGGCTGGCTCGCTGCCCGCTTCGGCCTCAAATCGACCCTCGTGGCGGGCCTCGCGCTGCAGATCGGCGCGCTCCTCATGCTCGCGCTCGCTCCCGACCCCTGGCTCGTCG
This sequence comes from Thermoleophilia bacterium, assembly GCA_037133755.1. Lineage (GTDB taxonomy): Bacteria > Actinomycetota > Thermoleophilia > Gaiellales > F1-60-MAGs149 > F1-60-MAGs149. Next base: position 205,575 of record JBAXNN010000003.1, on the reverse strand, counting down.
TGCCGTACGTGATGGCCTCGCAAGCCGTCAGTGGCGTCGCCAAGGACCTCACCAAGATGAGCTCCAAGAGCGCCGTCAAGTTGGTCGTCCCTGACGGGGCATCCGACACGCTGTTCCGCTGGGTCGCGATCCTGACGGGCTCGAAGAACGCCCTCAAGGGCCTTGGCTTCTTCGTCGGCGGCGCACTGCTCACGCTCGTCGGGTTCCAGTCCGCGCTGGGCCTGTTGGCCGTGCTCGTCGGCGCGGGGCTCGTGCTGGTGCTCGTGACGGTGCACGGCGAGCTGGGTCGCCCTGATGCCACGGCGCGTTTCCGCCACATGCTGTCGAGCAATCGGGCCGTCAACCTCCTGGCAGCAGCGCGGATCTTCCTGTTTGCGTCGCGCGACGTGTGGTTCGTCGTGGGCCTCCCCGTCTTTCTGCGCAGCGTGCTCGGCTGGAGCTTCTGGGGGGTCGGTGCGTTCATGGCGATCTGGGTGATCGGCTACGGCATCGTCCAGGCGTTCGCCCCGCAGCTCCTCCGCCGCACGGGCGAGCCGACCGGGTTCACCGCCGCGTGGCTTGCGTTTGTCCTGGCGCTGCTGCCCGCGGGCATCGCGATCGCGCTGGCCGCCGACGTCGACCCCACGTTCGTGCTCGTCGGCGGCCTGATCGCCTTCGGCATCGTGTTCGCGCTCAACTCGGCCGTGCACTCGTTCCTGATCCTGCATTACGCCGATGGCGATAAGGTCGCGATGAACGTCGGCTTCTACTACATGGCCAATGCCGGTGGGCGACTCGCGGGCACGATCCTGTCGGGTCTGCTCTACGAGTGGCAGGGACTCGAGGCCTGTCTCTGGGCCTCGGCGGCGATGGTGTTGGCAGCGGGCGCGATCTCGCTGCTGCTGCCGCGCGTGTCCTCTCCCACGAAGCCCGTCGCTCCGCTGAGCGCCCACCCGTGAGGCTGTTGCCGCTGATCTGATCGCGTCTGACGACGTGAGGGCCTTGAGGTGGCTCGGCCGGAAACGGCCGATTCACCTCGAGGTCATCGGGTCGCCTGGTTCCAGAGTTGTCCGAAACGGACGAAACTGCCAGCGACGTTGATCAACCAACGCGACGGGATGACCTTGAGGTGAATCGGTCCATGCGGACCGAGCCGCCTCAAGGCCTTCCCATCGTCTCGCGGTTGATCAACTACAGCGACGGGATGACCTTGAGGTGAATCGGTCCATGCGGACCGAGCCACCTCAAGGCCTTCCCATCGTCTCGCGGTTGATCAACTACAGCGACGGGATCACCTCGAGGTGATCCCGTCGTCTAGCCGCGAGCCTTGATCAGCTCGGTCAGCTTCGGGACGATCGTGTTGAGATCGCCGACGATGCCGAAGTCGGCGTAGTCGAAGATCGGCGCGTTCTTATCCTTGTTGATCGCGACGATCGTGCCGGAGCCCTGCATACCGACCTTGTGCTGGATCGCGCCGGAGATACCGCACGCGATGTACAGCTTCGGCGTGACGGTCTTGCCCGTCTGGCCAACCTGCGCGCTGTAGGGGTACCAGCCGGCGTCGACGACGGCACGCGTGGCGGCGACCGCACCACCGAAGGCAGATGCGCACTCCTCGATGGCGGCAAAGCCCGCAGCGTCGCCGAGACCGCGGCCACCGGCCACGAGCACGTCGGCAGCACCGATATCCGGACCCGAATCCTCGGCATCCTCGTGGCCGACCAGCTGAACGGCCTGCGAGTACGCCTTGAAGGTCGGCGTGAAGCGCTCGACCGGAGCCGAGCCACCGTTGCCCTCCGTCGCCGCGAAGGCGTTGGAGCGGGTGACCACCACGCCGACGGGCGTCGTGAAGCCGCAGTGGGCGAGCACGGAGTCGCCGAGACCCGAGCGGCGGGTGACGAGCGCGCCGCCCTCCGCGTGGAGCTCGACCGCGTCGATCACGATGCCGGCGCCGAGGCGCGCGGCGAGGCCCGCCATGGCGTCGGCCGACATGATCGAGGCACCCGCGAGCCAGTAGCGATACTGGCCGCTCTCCTGGGCCGAGGCACAGGCGTCAACGACGGGCTGCGCGATACCGCTGGCGAGCGCGGCGTCATCCGCCACGCGCACCTTCGAGGCACCGAAACCACCGAGCGCACCCATCGCGACGTCGTCCAGGCCGGAGCCGCAGACGATCGCCTCGACCGGCTCGCCGAGGGCCGCGCCCAGACGGGCCGCCTCCTCAAGCACGCCGAGGGAGCCCTTGGCGATTTCGCCGCCCTGGACCTCACAGAGAACTGCGATGCCAGCCATTACGCGACCACCTTCTTCTCAAGCAGGAATGCAACGAGCTGATCAGCTGCCGAACCGTCGTCTTCGATCACGATCGTGTCGCCACGGCCCTCGGGCTTCGAGAGACCACCGACGGTCGTGCCGGCGCCGGCGGCACCGACCGTGCCGGCGTCAACGCCGAGCTCGGCCAGCGTCAGGACCTCATGCGGCTTGCGCTTGGCGCCCATGATGGCGGGCAGCGGTGGGTAGCGCGGGTCATTGATCGCGTCGGAGACCGACACGACGCACGGCGTCGCAGCCTTAACGGTGTCGTAGCCCGTCTCGACCTGGCGCTTGACGGTGACCGCACCATCGGCGAGCTCGATCGAGGCCGCCTGCGTGACGCACGGCAGCTCGAGCAGCTCGGCGACGAGGCCGGCCATCACGTACGACTCGGAATCCGCGGCCTGCTGGCCGAGCAGGATCAGGTCGTAGTTGCCACGCTTGAGCGCAGCGGCGAGGATGCGCGCGGTGCCGAGCAGGTCGCTGCCGGCCGCGGCGTCGTCGGCGATGTGGACGGACTGATCGCCGCCCTGCGCCAGCGCGCGGTCGACGGAGCGGTTTGCGCTCTCGGGGCCGACGGTGACGATGGTGATCTCCGCGTCGGGCGCCGGGCCCTCCTTGATCTGGACGGCCGCCTCGATCGCATGACGATCGTACGGGTTGAGCGTGTTCTCGCCGCTACGGACGAGTCGATTGGTGCCCGCGTCGATCCGCTTTTCAGCGGTCGGGTCCGGGACTTCCTTGACGCAGATCGCGATGCGCACGTGTTCGCCTCCTGAAGATGCCGTTGGCAACGATACCCAACGTCGTCAGATGATTCGCCGGGATCAGGCCGCGCGGCTGAATGGGCCGCGACGACGAACCCAGCGACGACGGGCAGTCACGACCGGTGCGGGGACGTCTGCGCCCCGTGCCGCGGCGATGCCGGCGGCGACGACAGCCTCTTCGATAAATCCCGCGCGACGCAGGATCGTGCTGGCGAGCGCCACCTCATCGGCGGGCGAGCAGTCGTCTTCGACGATGCCACGCGCGAGCTCGACCGCAACATCGCGCCGATAGGCACCTTGGTCCATCAGATAGCAGGCTGCTTGTGCTGCGCTCATGGCCTCAACCTACCCCCGCCTGCCGCGCCATGTGATCGGGTTCACGATTCCTGCCGGATTCCCAACACAATCCCAACATCCGTGTTCACCACCTAACCGCCCGCCTGATGCGCGAATCTCGTCGTCGCGGGGGGGCAAATGTGAAGCGATACGGCGAACTTCACCAATCTGGAACGGATCGACCCCAATCACTTCACCCATCAGCCTGCGTTCGATGGCTACCTTGGTCTGCGTCCGCGAACCGCGCGGGGTTTCCCAGGAGGAAAGTTGAACACCAAGAGTCGTCTCATCGCACTCGGCACCTGCGCGGCAATCGGCGCAGCACTTGCCATCCCGTCGATCGGCGGCGCTGACGCGCCCGTTCCGCTCGCACGCAACTCGTACGCCGTCAGCGGCTACAAGGTCTCGCCGACGGGCAAGCAGCCCAGCTCGATCGTGCCCACCAAGGCCAACGGCAAGCTTCCCGACCGCGTCGTCGACATCTCCGACGTCCAGCCGGGCAAGTCGATCTACGGCATCATCGGCACCCAGTGGGTCGCCGCGAACGGCAAGACCAGCGCCGCGACGGGCTTCAAGGACACCTGCCCGGCCAACCCGGGTCTGAAGAGCGGCGTCCAGATGGCCGCCCAGCCGTGCTCCGGCGCGTCGGCATCGTTCCCGCTGCCGCTGCCCAAGCGCCTCAGCCTGACCAACTTCGGCATCGTTGGTGGCGGCGTTGAGGACCCGGAGTGCACCGGCTCGTTCGGGACGCCGACCGCGCCTCCTGGCCACCTCTGCATCTATCCCGGCAACGCCAAGGGGTTCTACTCCGAGGAAGAGGCTGAGATCCAGAACATCGCCAAGAACGGCGAGGGCAACTGGGACGTGATGGCCTACGTCGCCAGCGGCACCGCCGGACGCTACGGCTTCCGCATCGAGGCCAAGGCCAACACGGCGGGTCCCGCCAAGTTCTTCGCCTCCTGGGCCTACACGGCTCCGGTCACCGTCCTGGACACGGCCTCGACCGACGCCACGTCCTAACCCCTCCCTCTACCACTAAAGGAACCAAACACATAATGCGACTCTCTCCCAAGACCCTGATTGCCGGCACGGTTGCCGCTGCAGTCATCGCGGTCGTGCCGGCTGCCGGCGCGACCACGTACTCGACCGGTGGCTCCACCGGCATGCAGGTTGTCGCCTCGGCACTCGCCCAGGCCTACTCCCAGAAGACAAGCGGCAAGGTCCGCTTCACCGTCGCGGGCGGCGGCTCGGGCGCCGGCATCAAGGGCGCTGCCGCTGGCACGTTCGTGATCGGCGACTCGTCCCGCGCGCCGGCCTCGACCGACGCCAAGGGCCTGGTCTTCACGCCCATCACCGTCGAGCCGTTCCTCGTGATCGTGAACAAGGCCAACAAGGTCTCGAGCCTCACGGCAGATCAGATCAAGGGCATCTTCACGGGCTCGATCTCGAACTGGAGCCAGGTTGGCGGCGAGAACTGCGCCATCAAGGGCTACACCCGCATCACGGGCTCGGGCACCCTTGACACCTTCAGGAATCTGTACCTCGGTGGCGCGGGCATCTCCGGCTCGTTCGCCGCGCAGGGCTCCAACGGCCTCGTCCGCTCGGGCGTCGCTGGCAACAAGTGCGGCGTCGGTTTCGTGACGTACGCCTACACGGTCGGCACGACGCTGCCGATCAAGGCCGTCGCCGTCGGCGGTGTCGCCGGCTCGCTGGCCAACGTCAAGGCTGGCAAGTTCCCGTACGCGGGCTACCAGTACTTCGTGACGAAGGGCTCGCCGCCGGCGGGCGACATCGCCACGTACGTCGATTGGTGCCGCGGTCCCGAGGGCGCCAAGATCATCTCGAAGTACGCGCTGCCCACCACGGCGGAGGCGATCTACAACAACTAAGCACCACCAGGCAGGGGCGCCTCGGCGCCGCTGAAGCTCGACCGAAGGGTCCTCTCGGCAGCCGCCGAGGGGGCCCTTCGGCGTTGTTCACCAGCCCGTAGCCAGATCGGCTCCGATTCGGCTCCCACGGGTGCCCTCTACCTTCCTAGCCTCCCTCCCGTGTCCTCGATCTCCAACATTCCCCCGCCGCTCGGCGTAAACCCGAATCGCGCTTCGGCCGCGAAGTCGGCCAACCGGCAAGACAAGGTCTTCATCCTCGTCATCCAGCTCGTCGCGCTGTTCACGCTGATCGTGATCGCCGCTGTCGCAATCTTCGTCTTCATCGCCGGCTGGCCGTCGTTCCAGGAGAACGGCTTCGGCTGGTTCACCTCCGGGTCAGTCCCACTCGACGAGCAGCTCGGCCTGTCCTTCACCGGCAATCCCGACGGCTCGCCGTACACGAAGCTGAACGCCTGGCCCGCGATCGCCGGCACGATCCTCACCACCGGCTTTGCGCTGCTGATCGCCTTCCCCATCTCGCTGCTGACGGCGATCTTCATGGCGGAACTCGCGCCGAAGCGCGTCGCCGACATTCTGGCCCCGATCGTGACCATGCTGGCCGCCACGCCGTCCGTCGTGTTCGGCCTGTTCGCAATCCTCGTGCTCGGCCCCTGGATGACCGAGCATCTGGTGTCGCAGTCGGTCGCGAACGACCTCGCAATCATCGTGCCGATCGGCGGCACCAGCGTGCTGCTCGCCACCATTGTGCTGGCGGTAATGATCGCCCCGCTGATGACGGCAATCTTCACCGACGCCCTGCGCTCCGTTCCGACCAAGTGGAAGGAGGGCGCCATCGCCCTCGGGTGCGACCCGTGGCGCATGAGCCGCCGCGTATCGGTCGCTGCCATTCGTCCTGCCCTCGTGGCCGGCTCGTCGCTGGCGATCGGGCGTGCCGTCGGTGAGGCGATCGCGGTCTCGATGGCCGGTGGCGGCATCGCCTTCGTTCCCAACCCGCTGGACGGCGTCTGGTTCTTCTTCCAGCCCGTCCGCCCGCTCGCCGCGACCGTCGTCGACTACTCGGAGGGCTTCGACGGCGATGTGCTGCGAGCGAACCTGTTCGCGATCGGCGTCGTGCTGTTCATCACCACCGCCACGCTGACGATCGGGGCCAAGATCGCCTCGGCCAGCGCCGCCAAGCGCCTCGGAGGCAGCTGACATGCCCGTCCGCATCAGCGACCGCATCGGCTACTACGGCGCCTGGGCGTCGGGTCTGTTCCTGACCGCCGTCGTCTTCGGCATCGTCGCCTGGCTGCTCGTCAACGGCCTCAAGAACATCGACTGGACGTTCCTGACCAGCAACCCCGCCCCAGGCTCCGTCGAGATCGGCGTAGCGGGAGGCATCCTCGCCCCGCTCATCGGCACGCTGATCATCACCGCCATGGGTACGCTGATTGCGCTGCCGCTCGGCCTCGCCACCGCGGTATTCCTCGGCGAGTACGGCAAGCCGCGTCTGCTCAAGCAGCTGACCGACACGTCGATCGACCTGATCTTCGGCGTGCCGAGCATCGTCTTCGCGCTGTTCGGTCTGGCGATCTTCTCGAACCCCGCGTTCATCTTCCTCTCGAGCGAGGTTCAGACGTCGGGCAAGGCCACCGCCAAGTCGTTCTTCTGCGCGTCGATCATGATGGCGCTGATCGCACTGCCGCCGATCGTGCGCTCGACGCAGGCCGCGATCACCAGCGTGCCCAACGTACAGCGCGAGGCCGCGTACGCGCTCGGCAAGACGCGCTTCTCGATGATCCGCATGGTCGTCCTGCCCTCAATCCGCCCGGGCATTGCCACCGGTACCATCCTCGGCATGGGCCGCATCGCGGGCGATACCGCAATCGTCTGGATCCTGCTCGGTGGTGCCGTGCTGGAGCCGCCGATCCCCGGCTGGTGGGAGCCGCAGAACATCCTCGGCTTCCTGCACGGCACGGGCGCCACGCTCACCACGTACGTCTACTTCGCCTCGCCGGCCGGTGAGGGCAACGCGGAGGGCAAGGCCTACGGCGCCGCGCTCGTGCTCTTCGCGATCGTGTTCATCGTCAACATCGTGCTCGGCCGCGCCGGCCAGCGCCGGATCGGAAAGCTCTAATGGAACCCACAGACGACACCCCGCCCGTCGACGGCTCCTCCGTCGACAATCCGACATCCGCCGCTCCGGCGGGAGACGCCGCATTGGACAAGGCGCGCCGCGAGGAATGGCGCCATGTGCTCGACACGACGAGCGACCACAAGGCCGCCGGTAATCCCACGGATCCGACGGAGCTCGCCGCAACACCTGCCGTAGGTGACGCACCAGCCGCGGCAATCACGGTCTCCGCGACCACGCCCGCTGCCAGCGCCCCCACCGTTCGCCGTTCGCACATCGCCGACCCCAACGACCTCGCCCTGGCCACGGTCGGGCTTCGCGTGGGTTTCTCCGGCAAGGAGATCCTGCACGGCGTTGACATCCACGCGCCCCGCGGCGGCGTCGTGGCGCTCGTCGGCCCGTCGGGTTGTGGCAAGACGACGCTGCTCCGCAGCCTCAACCGCCTGACCGAGTTGGCCACCACCGCCGAGATCTCGGGCCAGGTGCTCGTCGACGGAGCCGACATCTATGCCCCGAAGGTCGATCTCAACCTGCTGCGCCGCCGCGTCGGCATGGTCTTCCAGCAGCCCAACCCGTTCCCGATGTCGATCTTCGACAACGTCGCCTTCGCGATCCGCGAGCAGGCGCGCAAGCGTCCCACGCGCGGCTCACTGATGCCGCAGGTCGAGCACGCACTCGAGCGCGCTGGCCTCTGGCACGAGGTCAAGGACAACCTCGACCGCAGTGCGCTGTCCTTGTCGGGCGGCCAGCAGCAGCGCCTCTGCATCGCGCGCACGCTCGCGGCAGATCCCGAGATCTTGCTGATGGACGAGCCGTGCTCGGCGCTCGACCCGCGCTCGACGGCCCGTATCGAGGAGCTGATCGTGCAGCTCGCCGGGTCGCTGACGGTGATCATCGTCACGCACAACCTCGCTCAGGCTCGCCGCATCGCCGACTACGCCGCCTTCCTGCTCAACGGTGATGTCATCGAAGAGGGTTTCGCCGAGCAGGTCTTCGAGGCCCCGACCCAGCAGCAGACGGCCGACTTCGTCGCCGGCATCTTCGGCTAGGACCAGCACCATGCGCGCCCTCGCCCTCCTCCTCACTCTCGCGCTCGGCGCCGCCGTGCTGACCGGCTGCGAGAGCACGTTCGACAAGGCCGCCCGTGCGCGAGCCGAGGCTGGCGACATTGCGCAGGTGACTGCGGTCGACATGCAGCAGATGAATGGCGTCACGGCCGAGCCACTGGCCGTGATCCCCTCGGCCGACGGTTTGACAGCAGCTGTCGTCGTGAAGGTCACCGCCGCTGCGGACACGTCGGTCCTGTGGGCGCCGATCGAGGTGAAAGTCCTCGACGCGGCTGGTAAGGAAATCGGCACGAATAACATCGCTGGCGCACTGCCGATTCTGATTCACCTGCCGTCTGCTGCCGGTGGCGCATCGGCGTACTACGTGAACGACCAGATCCTGGTCAGCGGCAAGCCCGCCAGCGCCACCGTGATCGTGGCAGGCGAGCCATTCGCTGGGAAGTTGCTCGGCGACCTCGAGACGACGCCGGTGCAGGTCGTCGCCGACCCCGAGTTCGGCGACTCGTGGACAACGACCGTCACCAACTCCACGAACGTGCGGCAGGAGCAGATCATCGTGCAGGTGATCGTGCGCGACGGCGACAAGATCGTCGGCGCCGGCACCGCCAACATTGACGGCCTCGACCCCGGTGCCAGCGCCGATGTGACTGGCTACTTCATCGGGTCCAGCAAGGGCAAGATCGAGCTGTTCGCGCCCTCGTCGAATGCCGCTGGCGGCGCAGGTGCGCCCAGCGTTGCTGCCGCTGGAGGCGCAACCACCGACGGTGGGTCGAGCAGCGTGCCCGCCACGGACACGTCCTCGTCCGAGGTGCCGACGATGACGCTGCAGGTCGGCTGAGAGCCCCCACCCCGGGCGGTCGGAGAACGGCTGGTAGCCTGAGGTACGTGCGGTTTCGCTTGCCCGTCCTCCTCTGCGCCCTCGTCGGCGCGCTCGCCCTCGCCTCTGCCGCCTCGGCGGCGACGCTGGCCCAGAACCTGACCCGCGTTGGCGTGCCCGCAGCCACCAAACAGGCCGACCTCGACACCGTCAGCCGTGCCAAGGCCGCTGCGAAGAAGCTCGGCGGAACCCGTGCGCAGGCGATCAACGCGGTCATCGCGAGCCTCACCAAGATGGCCGGACGCGCGGCCTTCACCCCCGATCTGGCCCGCATCGCCTTCCTCGAGCTCGACAGCAACACGACCTACCTGTCGTCGCACGCCCTGCCCGCGTCTGGCACGCGCATCCGCATCGACGGGGTCGTCTACGAGAGCTACACCGGCCAGGGTCTGCGCATCCAGCCGCTCGGCACGTACTTCGCGATCCTCGAGCCCGGCCAGGGCATCGTCTCCGAGGGTGGTGTCGGCGCGGCCATGACCAGCGCCCAGAAGATCGTGCTCGCGGTCGGCGACAACAACGATCTCCCCTATCTCTTCCCCTACAGCGGCACACAGCCGCCGTGGTACAGCGCGATGGCGGAGGGCGTCGCCGCATCTGCGGGCATCAGCGTCTGGAATCGCAATGGCGACGACCAGTACCTCGACTGGGCGATCCGCTTTGGGAACTCTGCACTCGCCGACGGCATCACGGTGGACAACAACGGCCTGTGGTTCCCGCTGTACGTCTCGAAGCCGAACTACCGCGTGCTCAATGGCCACATGCAGACCGTGCTGGCGATGAGCGATCTGGCCGACGCCACCGGCGACGACGGCTTCACCGACGCCTTCAATCGCAGCGTCGCCGCCACGAAGGCCGTGCTGCCCAAGTACAACACGGGTGGTTGGGGCCGCTACGCGATCGGCGAGGACGCCCCGGTCAAGTACATGTCGCTGATGTCCACGCAGCTGATCGATCTGGGCAACATCACCGGCGATGCGACGTTCACGACGATGGGGCAGGCCTTCGCGGCCGACCTCAAGACGCCGCCGGTGCTGACCGGCCCCACGAAGCCCGTCAAGCCGCTGCAGCTGAGGAAGTTCAAGGACAAGCCGTTCGTGAAGCTGCTGATCAAGCGCGACAAGCCCGTCAAGCTGACGATCCGCGTCACGAAAAAGGGCGGCGGCGCCTCCGGCATCGGGCCGTTCTCGGTGGACGTCGCGTCTGGTGCCGGGCGGATCAAGGTGACGCTGCCCCGCGCGAAGGGCATGTACGTCGTGCGGGCGGATGCGAAGGACTGGGCCGGCAACCGCGTGAAGAACGTGCTGCTCGCAGCCGTTCGCGTCAAGGGATAGCGCAGCCGCCCAACCGCCACCGCCCGTCCCGGACGCGAACGGCTGCGAGCAGCACGTGCTTCCCGCGGTGTGTCACGCCAAGGATCCGGGTCCATGTGGGGAGACGCCCGTGGAGACATCAGAGGCGGGACTCCTCGCTGACCACGTGGGGAGTCGCCCCTGATGCCTCTTCGGAGATCTCCGGACATGGACCCGGATCCTTGAGACGATCAGTTCACCAATCGATCAGCTTCGGAATGGATCCGGGTCCCTACGTGGCTGGTGCGATGGATCGCCCCTGATGTCTCCACGGATACCTCCGGACATGGACCCGGATCCTTGAGGGGATCAAGCGCGACAGATCTGGTCCGACATGGATGGTGCGGTGCGTATTGGCTAGCGCACTGCGCTAGCCAATACGCACCGCACCATCCATGTCGGACCGATCGGCCAGACTGGACACCTTCACCACATCACCCGTCTGCGGCGCGTGCACGTACTGCCCGCCGCCGATGTAGATGCCGATGTGGCCGGAGCCATGGAAGGAGATCAGGTCGCCGGGCTCGAGCGCGTCCATCGGGACGGGCGTGCCCATGGCGTACTGCGCGGCGGCGTAGTGCGGCAGCGAGATGCCGGCCTGGCCGTAGGCCCACGCAACGAGGCCAGAGCAATCGAAGCCGCCCGGCGCCCCGCCACCCCAGACGTACGGTGTCCCCAGCTGGCCGAGCGCGATCGAGGCGGCCGCGCCACCGGTGCTCGACGACGGCGGCGGCTGGATGTACGTGCCGACGTCGGCACTGCCACCATCGGCGACAGAGCCGCCGAGTGTCAGATCCTGGTTCGTCGCCGCGGCCTGCGCGTCGGCGAGGATGCCGCCGGCAGCCGCAGCGGCCTGAGCATCAGCAGCGCGCTGCGCAGCCAGGCGACGGGCGAGAATCCCCTGGATCTCGCTGCTGAGCGAGTTGAGCAGGCGCTGGCGCTGATTGAGCGCATCCTGAATCGATGCCTTCTCGGCCTGACGCTGCGCAAGCGCATCCTCGCGCGTCGCGCGCTCGCTCTCGAGCGCGTCTTCGCGCTGCTTCACGTCGTGTGCGTAGGTGCGCACATCGGTGACGACCTGCTCGGCGTGCGAGGTGGCGCGCTGGACGAAGCGCTGCTGGTCTACAAGCTGGTCGATCGAGCCGGCGTTCAGCAGCATCGCGACAAGATCGGGGTTGCCCTGGCGATAGGCATCGACCAGCATCTGCGAGAGCTCCTGCCGCGAGACCCGAAGGTTGGTCTTCGAGGCGTCGAGCAGCTTCTTGTTCTCGGAGATCTTCGCGTTGGTCTCGTCGAGCTGGAGCTGCGCCGCGTTGTACTTCTCCGCGGCAGCGGCCACCTGGTCGTTGAGCGATTGCAGTTCGACCTGGGCCTTATCGGCCTCGGCGCGCGCGTCTGCCAGGCGATCAGCCTGTGCTGCGCCGGGCAGAAAGCCGGCGGTGAGGGCCACGGCAAGCAGCGCGCAGAGCGCCGCAGCGGGCCGGAGGCGAGGTCTCCGAGTGTTCCGCATCTGTCCCACAGGGTAGCAGTGGCTCGCGGACGGGCTCTCGAAACGCATCTGACGCATTACCCGAGGCGGACGAAGCCGTCGAGATCGGAGCGATCGGCGAGGGCGTGCACGCGCACGACATCGCCCGACTTCGTCGAGTGCACGTAGAGCCCGTCACCGAGGTAGATGCCGACGTGGCCCTGCCCGTGGAACGACACGATGTCACCCGGCTGGGCAGCGGCGCGCGTGATGCGCTGGCCGGCGTCCCAGAGCTGCCACGACGAGCGCGGAACGGCGTGCCCGGCCTGCGCGAACGCCCAGTACACGAGCCCCGAGCAGTCGAACCCGCTGGAGGGCGAGTATCCGCCCGCGCTGTAGCGCGTGCCGAGCTGCGTGAGCGCGTACGCCGCGGCGATGGCGCCCGGTCCAGAGGCGTCCGGCGTGAGCGGGGCCTGCTCGAGTTGACGGGCGAGGTCGACGCCGTTTTCACCGGTGGCCACTGCGGCCTTGAGGCGCACGGGTGCCAACAGCGCGGGTTCGCGCGTGGCGGCACGACGCGCAGCCGCCCGATGCTGCCGTGCGCGGTCGGCCCGCAGGACGCGGTGGCGCATGGTGAGCGAGAGACCACCGAGCACGACGGCACGGCGCTGCTGTGCTTTGGTCAGCAACGTCTGCGTGTAGGCGACATCCTCCTGGAGTGCGGTGATCGAGCGCTCGAGCGCCACACGATCCTTCGTGACGACCAGGAGCGTCGAGGCGGCGCCGCCAACGCCCGCCGCGGGAGCGTTGCGGAGTGCGGCGCGGACGCCGTGTTCCACGCGCGAGAGCTCCGACAGGCGATGCCGGGCGCCACGGAGCCGGTTCTGCACATCAGCGAGCTGCCGGTGCGCCGCAACGGCCTGCGCGTCCGTCGCACGCACGGCGATGACCGCGCGCTTGAAGGCGGGGGCCCGATGGGTCTTCCACCCAGCGGACGCAGGCGCAGCGATGATCATGGAAGCAACGACCAACAGCGCGAGAAGCGAAACCACCGGCCGGAGCTGTTTGCTCCGTGTGTTCGACATTCGAGGGCTGAACCTATCACCAATCCACCGATGTGTCGCGGAAAACCCCTGCAAACAGGTGACATTTGCCACACAGTCGTCGCGGATTTCCCGTAGGTAGCGGGATCGCCAAGATGTTCGGATTTTGTGAGTACCGTCGTGGGATGACGATCTCGGTCCGAAATCGACGAAGGGCCGGGATGCCCGCAGGCGTCCCGGCCCTCCGCACCTGCACTGCTAGCTGGCGAAGACCTCGGCCAGCGTCTCCTCGAGGATCGCAAAGCCCTCGTTGAGATCGTCTTCCGTGGCGACGAGCGGTACCAGCACGCGGATCGCGTTGCCGTACAGCCCCGACCCCATCAGGATCAGGCCGCGCTCGCGCGCCAGTCCGACGATGCGACCAACCTCTTCGGCGGCCGGCTCTTTCGTCGCGGGATCCTTGACGAGCTCGATCGCCAGCATCGCGCCCAAGCCACGCACCTCGCCGACACACGCATGCCGCGAAGCAATCGCGTCGAGGCGGGCGCGTAGATCGTCGCCGAACGCCGTGGCGTGCGCCTGAAAGTCGGCGTCAAGCACCTGGTCAAGCGCCACGATCGCCGCAGCACACGAGACGGGGTTACCGCCGAAGGTGCCACCAAGACCGCCCGGGTGAACTGCATCCAGCAGGTCGGCGCGGCCCGTCACACCCGAGATCGGCATCCCACCGCCCATCGACTTGGCCCACGTCGCGAGGTCCGGCGAGATGCCGTAGTGCTCGATCGCCGACGGCGTGCCCGTGCGACCCATGCCGGCCTGCACCTCGTCGGAGATGTACAGAATGCCGTGCTCCTGGCAGATCGTGTGCACGCCCTGGATGAACTCCTTGGGCATCGGCAGGAAGCCGCCCTCGCCCTGGACGGGCTCGAGGATGACCGCGGCGACCTCAGACGGGTCGATCTGGCTCTTGAGGACCTTGCGGAACCCGTCGAGCGCCAGCTCCGTCGTGATGCCGCGATACAGGTACGGCGCGGGCGAGCGGTAGATCTCGGGGGCGAACGGCCCCATGCCCTTCTTGTACGGCATCGGCTTGGACGTCAGCGACATGCCAACCAGCGTGCGCCCGTGGAAGCCCTGATCGAAGCAGATGATCGCGTTGCGCTTCGTGGCGTAGCGCGCGATCTTGATCGCGTTCTCGACGGCCTCGGCGCCCGAGTTGAGCAGCAGGCCCTTGAACGGCCCCTCGCCGGGATGACACGCAACCATGCGCTTGACGGTCTCGATGTACCCCTCGTACTGGACCACGGAGTACATCTGATGCATGTAGCGGGCGGCCTGCTCCTGCACGGCAGCGACGACGGCGTCCGGCGTGTGGCCACAGTTGAGCGAGCCGATGCCACCGACGAAGTCGATGTACTCACGTCCCTCGACGTCCGTGATCCGCGCGCCGTGCGCGTGATCCACAAACAGCGGCTGCGTGAACACCGACGCGGCGACCCAGCGCTCGCGCTCGGCTTGCAGTGCAGCGGTCTTCGTTCCGGTTCCCTGATCGATCGCCATAGAAAGGCCTCCATGCCGCAGTTCGGCGGCGCTCGCAATGTGCAGGAGCATACCGCCGTCGTGCCGCTGCGGCAGGTGTGCGCCCGTCCTATCCCTTACCATGCGGTCAGGAGGCGATACCCATGGCGACAATGGACACCGCGAAGCTGCAGGAACAGGCGATCAAACATCTCTGGCTGCACTTCACCCAGATGGCGGGCTACGACCCGGATAAGCACCCGGTGATGGTGCGCGGTGAGGGTATTCACCTGTTCGATTCGAACGGCAACAAGTACATGGACTTCCTGAGCGGGCTGTTCACCGTGCAGATCGGCTACTCGCATGGCGAGGAGATCGGTCGCGCGATGCTCGAGCAGGCGATGGAACTGCCGTACTACACGAACTGGACCTACTCGCACCCACGCGCGATCGAGCTGGCGACGAAGCTGGCGGAGATCACGCCGGAGAGCATCAACCGCTCGTTCTTCGTATCCGGTGGCTCCGAAGGCGTCGAGGGCGCAATCAAGCTGGCGCGCGAGTACCACCACGCCAACGGCGAGCCGATGCGCCGCAAGGTCATCGCCCGCCAGATCGCGTATCACGGCACCACCTACGGCGCCCTGTCGCTGACGGGCATCACGAGCATCCGCACGCCGTTCGAGCCGCTGATGAGCGGTGTCCGCCACGTCGCGCCGACCAATCCCTACCGCTGCAAGTACTGCGCGGACCAGGGCAGCTGCAACCTCTCGTGCGCCGAGGAGGTGCGCGAGGTGATCGAGTTCGAGGGCCCGGAGACGGTCTCGATGGTGATCATGGAGCCCGTGCAGAACGCGGGCGGCTGCTTCACGCCGAGCGCCGAGTACCACCAGCGCGTCAACGAGATCTGCAAGGAGTACGGCGTCCTCCACGCCGCCGACGAGACGATCTGCGGCTATGGCCGCGTCGGCGAGTGGTTCGGCTCGATCCGGTACGACTACCAGCCCGACATCATCACGTGCGCCAAGGGCCTCACCTCTGGCTACCAGCCGATGGGCGCCGTGCTGTTCGGCGACAAGATCGCCGACAAGCTGCTGCAGACAGAGGAGATGTACCTCCACGGCATCACCTTCGGCGGCCACCCGATCGTTGCCGCTGCGGCGCTGAAGAACCTCGAGATCATGGAGCGTGAGGGCGTCATCGAGAACGTCCGCAACAACCAGGACTACCTCCGCGACCAGCTGCTCGGCCTGATGGAGCGCTACGAGATCGTCGGCGACGTCCGCGGTGCCGGCTACTTCTGGGCGATGGAACTCGTCAAGGACCGCGCCACCAAGGAGACGTTCAACGACGAGGAGTGCAACGTGCTCCTTCGCGACTTCCTCTCGCCGACGCTGCTCCAGGAGGGCCTGCTGTGCCGCGCGGACGACCGCGGCGACCCGGCCATCCAGATCTCCCCGCCGCTGATCACCACGCGTGAGCAGATCGACGAGGCCATCGCGGTGTTCGATCGCGTGCTGCCCGAGGCGCAGAACCGGATGGCGAAGCTGCACTAGTCGTGGTGTCGTGATGCTCCAAAGGGGTCAGACCCTTTTGGAGCATCCACACTCGATCGGTCTGTCGAGACGCGTCAGCATGCTCCAAAAGGGTCTGACCCCTTTGGAGCATCTGCACGTGATCGGAGCATTGCGACGGCCGACAACCAGCCGGCACTGACTGCCGCGGTGTTCACCGGGCGCCCTCGTGTCCCTCAGGCCGACGGTACGACCGCGTTCCGCCCCGGGCGCATCGTGTAGACGAGGATCAGGCCGACGATCGCGAATGCCGCGCCGAAGCCGTACACCGTCCCGTAGCCGGCTGCGTTCGCGATGTAACCGAGCGTGAACCCCGCGACCAGCGTGCCGAGATCAAAGCCGGCCGTGTAGATCGCAAGCGCTGAGTTGCGCTGAGCGCGCGGCGTGCGATCGACGGCCATCAGGCCGAGCGCCGGGAAGAGCAGCGACCAGGCGAAGCCGCAGACGACACCGCCGACCATGCCGACCTCCCAGTTGGGCGCCACCCCGATGATCGAAACGCCTGCCAACGCAAGGCAGAACGCGAGCAAGCCGGTCTTGTAGGCGCCAAGCTTGTCCGGCAGGTGACCGATCAACACGCGTCCGGCGAACGTGGCAGCGCCGTAGGCCCCGATCACGTAGGCACCGCCGCCGCCACTGCGCGCGTTGAAGGTGAGCACGGCGAAGCCGACAATGGTCGCCATCACCACAGCGCCTGCCGTTAGCCCGAGGCTGGGACGGATCGCCTCGCGCGGCACGCTGAGTTTCGGCAGCTCGCCGTGCACCGCGGGCGAGCGCATGCCGATCAGAGCCACGAGCGCGAGGATCGGCGCGATCAGCATCAGCGCTTCGGCCGCGTGCGTACCCGCATGATCGAGCAGGAGTTGCGCGGTGACCGGCCCCACTGTCAGCCCCGCCCAGACGGCGAGTCCGAACAACGACATCGCCTGCCCGCGACGGCTCTCCGGTGCCAGCTGGACCGCCCAGGAGAGCCCGGACGTGAACATGCAGGCCTGCCCCACGCCCTGCAGGGCCCGCGCCCCGAACAGCAGCCATTCGCGATCAGGCGTGATCAGCAGGAAGAGTCCTCCCGACACCGCCAGCAGCAGAAAGCCGAGGGCGAAGATGGCTCGGGCACCGCGCCGATCGATGCCTACACCGGCGAAAAAGCGGGTCGCGAGCGCCGTCGCCGCAAAGACCGTCAGCGTCCACCCGACGACGACGTCCGTCTGATGCATGTCCTGCTTGACGATGTCCGGCACGACGGCGAAGGCTGCGCCGAGGGCGATGAAGCCGCCGAGGCCGGCGATCACAACGCGGGCGAAGGCGACGCGCTTCGGTGATCGCAGATGCCATTCGCCCATGCGAAGAGGATACGGGTGCCCCTTGCCCTTTGCGCCCGAGGCCCGGATACCGATACACTTCGCAGCGATGCGCACGACGTCGCACATGCTTGAAGGGACTCTCGGCCGCTCGGCATTCGCCAGCGGCCATGGGGTCGTGGCGTCGTCGCCCGTTTCCTCGCTCCTCCTTCTCGTCGGCCTCCTTCCCCGCTAAGGGGAATGCATTTGCCTACGCGCCGCTTGCCCGGCGCATGAAACGACGAGACAACAGGACAGGTGCGTGCACGCGCACCGCACTTCGGAAGGGGGAACGATGAGCACGAATCAGGATTACGTCAAGATCTTCGACACCACATTGCGCGATGGCGAGCAGTCGCCCGGCATCAGCCTGAACGCGCAGGAGAAGCTGGAGATCGCCCGCCAGCTCGAGCGCCTCGGCGTGGACATCATCGAGGCCGGCTTCGCCGTGTCCTCGCCCGGCGAGATCGAGGGCATTGGCCTCGTGGCCAAGCACGTGCGCAGCTGCACGATCGCCTCGCTCAACCGCACGCAGCAGGCCGACATCGACGCGTCGTGGGAGGCCCTCAAGAACGCCGAGAGCCCCCGCTTCCACGTCTTCATCGCGACCAGCGACCTCCATATGGAGCACAAGCTCCGCATGACGCCCGAGCAGGTGATCGAGCAGACGCGCGATGCAGTCACCTACGCGCGCACCAAGGTTGCCGACGTCGAGTTCTCGTGTGAGGACGCTACGCGCTCCCGCCCGGAGTTCATGGCCGAGGTCGTGCGCACCGCGCTGGCCGCGGGCGCGACCACGATCAACATTCCCGACACCGTCGGCTACACGACGCCGGAGGAGTACCGGGAGATCCTCACCACGCTCTACGCCAACGTGCCCGAGTTGCACGAGGCGACGCTCAGCGTCCACACGCATAACGATCTCGGTCTGGCGACCGCGAACTCTCTGGCCGGTGTGCAGGCAGGTGCACGGCAGGTCGAGGTCGCGATCAACGGCATCGGCGAGCGAGCGGGCAACTCCGCGCTCGAGGAGATCGTGATGGCGCTGCGCACGCGCAACGCGTTCTACGGGTTCCAGACGGGCATCGAGACGACGGAGATCGCTCGCGCCAGCCGCCTCGTGTCGCGCCTGAGCGGCTATCCCGTGCAGCCGAACAAGGCAATCGTGGGCAAGAACGCCTTCGCGCACGAGGCCGGCATTCATCAGGACGGCGTGCTCAAGAATCGCCGCACGTACGAGATCATGGATGCCGAGTCGATCGGGCTCGAGCACAACGAGCTCGTGCTGGGCAAGCACTCGGGCCGTGCCGCCCTGCAGGCCGCGTACGCCGACATGGGCTACGCGATCGAGGGCGACGAGTTGAAGCGCGCCTTCGCCAAGTTCAAGGAGATCGCCGACCGCAAGAAGACGGTCTCGGCACTCGATCTCGAGGCGATCATCGACGACCAGTCGCGCGATACGACCGAGCGCTGGATCCTCGAGGGACTGGCGCTCCGCACCAGCACCGGCGAGACCTCGCACGCCGAGGTGAAGGTGCGCGAGGGCGACCAGGTCCACACCGCCACCGGTGAGGGCGATGGTCCGATCGATGCCGCGTTCATCGCGCTCAACGAAATCGTCAAGACGGCCGGCGAGCTGCGCGAGTTCAACGTCAACGCGGTGACCGGCGGCAACGACGCCCTCGGCGACGTGCGCGTGGTCCTCGAGCACGACGGCCGCCGCTACACGGGCCAGTCCGTCGCCCCCGACATCACGGAGGCCGCCGCGCAGGCGTTCCTCCGCGCAGCCGCCTTGGTGGCTGCAGGCAACCCGAACCCGATGGTCCGCGAGACCATCTGACCCGCAGTACGAGAACGGAGCAACACGTGAAGATCGCAGTCCTCCCCGGCGATGGCATCGGCCCCGAGACCACGCGCGTCGCGCTGGCCGTCCTCGCGGCCGCCGGCGAGGCCTACGGCTTCACCGCTGAGTGCACCGAGTATCCCTTCGGCGGCAACGCCATCGACTCGCACGGGGATCCGTTCCCCGCCGAGACGCGCGCGGCCCTGCCGCACGCCGATGCCGTGCTGAAGGGCGCGGTCGGCGGGCCCAAGTGGGACACCGGCGAGATCCGTCCCGAGCAGGGGCTCCTGGCGCTGCGCGCAGAGCTCAAGGCGTTCGCCAACGTCCGCCCGATTCGGATGTGGACGGAGAAGCTCGTCTCTCCCCTCCGCCCCGAGCTCGTCGACGGCCTCGACATGATCATCATCCGCGAGCTCACCGGTGGTCTGTACTTCGGCCCCAAGGAGCTGACGGCAGAGACGGGCATGGATACGTGCCGCTACTCGGTCGAGGAAGTGGAGCGCGTGGCGCGCTACGCCTTCGATCTGGCGCGTACGCGCCACGGCAAGGTGTGCTCGGTCGATAAGCAGAACGTCCTGTCCAGCTCGAAGCTGTGGCGCCAGGTCGTGATTGAGCGCGTCGCACCGGACTACCCGGATGTGGAGCTGTCGCACCAGCTGGTCGACTCGATGGCGATGAAGCTGATCGAGCAGCCGCTCGCGTACGACGTGATCGTCACCGAGAACATGTTCGGCGACATCCTGTCCGACCTCGCCGCGAGCATCTCGGGCGGCATTGGCCTGGCCCCGAGCTCGTCGCTGGGCTCGACGCGTCCCGGTCTCTACGAGGCCATCCACGGCTCGGCGCCGGATATCGCCGGCAAGGGCATCGCCAACCCGACGGCGATGATCCTGACGGTCGCGATGATGCTGCGCGATCTCGACCAGGCGGCAGCTGCCGCAGCAGTCGAGGCCGCCGCAATCCACTGCTTGGAGCACGGCCCGATGACGCCGGACCTCGGCGGCACGGCTACCACCGACGAGGTCGGCGAGGCGATTGCCGCGCTGGTCGCAAAGGGGAACGCATGAGCGACACCAATCTGCAGAAGGCACGGGCGCGCAAGGAGCGCATGCTCGGCGCGGAGGCGATCATCCGATCGCTCGAGGCCGAGGACGTCACGATCTGCTGGGGCATCCCCGGCGGCGCGATCCTGCCGCTCTACGACGCCTTCATGGCGATCGACCACACCATCGAGCACGTGCTCGTACGCCACGAGCAGGGTGCTGGCCACATGGCGCA
This sequence comes from Thermoleophilia bacterium, assembly GCA_037133755.1. GTDB lineage: Bacteria > Actinomycetota > Thermoleophilia > Gaiellales > F1-60-MAGs149 > F1-60-MAGs149. The sequence continues at coordinate 184,824 of JBAXNN010000003.1, read as the reverse complement.
GGGCTACGCCCGCGCCACCGGCAAGGTCGGCGTCTGCATCGCGACCAGCGGTCCGGGCGCGACGAACCTCGTCACGCCGATCGCCGATGCCTTCCTTGACTCCACCCCACTCGTCGCGATCACCGGCCAGGTACCCACGCACCTGATCGGCACCGATGCCTTCCAGGAGGCCGACATCACGGGCATCGTGATGCCGATCGTGAAGCACTCGTTCCTCGTGCAGAAGGCCGAGGACATTCCGAAGGCCATCCACGAGGCCTTCCACATCGCCAGCACCGGCCGTCCTGGTCCTGTACTCGTCGACATCCCCAAGGATCTCCAGCTAACCGAGATCGACTTCGAGTACGTCGACACGATCGATCTCGTCGGCTACAGCCCCGAGTTTCCGCGTGAGCTCGAGGGAATCGAGGCTGCGGCCGAGCTCATCGCGCACTCGCGCAAGCCGGTCTTGTACGTCGGCGGCGGCGTCATCAACGGTGAAGCCTCGGACGATCTGATTCTGCTGGCCGAGGCGATGCAGGTGCCGGTCACGACGACGCTGCTCGCCAAGGGCGCCTTCCCCGACTCGCATCCGCTGTCGGTGCAGATGCCGGGCATGCACGGCTCGAAGTACGCCAACTGGACGATCCATCGCTCCGACCTGCTGATCACTGTCGGCGCGCGCTTCGACGACCGCGTCACGGGCAAGCTCGACGCCTTTGCGCCCGGCGCCAAGATCATCCACTTCGACATCGATCCGGCTGAGGTGTCCAAGAACCGCTTCGCGGACGTCTCGCTGGTCGGCGAACTCCGCGCGACGCTCCCTGCACTGCGTGACGCCGTGATCGCCCGCAAGGACAACGCCGCGCGCGTTGAGGCCCAGGGCGAGTGGCTGCGCGATGTGCAGTCGTGGAAGCGCGACAACCCGTTCCGGTACAAGAAGGGCGACAAGCTCAAGCCTCAGTACGTCGTCGAGGCCTTCGACAAGGCACTCAAGGGCAAGGACGCGATCTGGGTGACGGGCGTCGGCCAGCACCAGATGTGGGCTGCACAGTTCCTCTCGATCGACGGCCCGCGCCGCTGGCTCACCTCGGGTGGCCTCGGCACGATGGGCTTCGGCGTTCCCGCCGCGATCGGTGCGCAGCAGGGTTGCCCCGACGCCTACGTCGTCAACTTCGACGGCGACGGCTGCTTCCAGATGACGATGCAGGAGCTGGCCACAGCCCGCTGCTACGACGTGCCTGCCATCCACGCGGTGATGAACAACGGCTGGCTCGGCATGGTGCGCCAGTGGCAGGAGCTGTTCCACGGCGAGCGGTACTCGGAGACGAACCTGTTCGGCACGATCCCGGACTTCGTCAAGCTGGCCGAGGCTTACGGCGTGCTCGCACTGCGGGCCGAGACCGAGGCCGAGGTCGATGCCGTTGTGGCCGAGGCAATCGCTGCCCGCCGCCCAACCGTGATCGACTTCCGCGTCGATGAAGAGGAGAAGGTCTATCCGATGGTGCCCTCGGGTGCCGCCTCCCACGAAATGATCGACGAGGCGTGGGACAACGAGTGGGTCGAGGAGGGCGTCTAATGGCCACACCCGGACATCACACACTGAGCGTGCTGGTCGAGAACAAGCCGGGCGTGCTGTCGCGCGTCTCGGGGCTGTTCTCGCGCCGCGGCTTCAACATCGACAGCCTCGCCGTGGGCCCGACGGAGCGCGCTGACCGCTCCGTCATCACGATCCGCGTCGATTGCACCCGCCACTCGGTGGAGCAGGTCGTGAAGCAGCTCGACAAGCTGATCGACGTGATCCGCGTCCTCGAAGTGCACCCGGACATGGCGATTGAGCGCGAGCTCCTGCTGATCAAGGTGCAGGCCGATGCCACGCATCGCCTGGAGATCATGCGCATGGCCGAGGTCTTCAACGCCCGCGTCGTCGATGCGGGCGCAGACTCGCTGCTGCTCGAGTGCGTGGAGCATCCCGATCGCCTCGCGGCACTCGAGGAACTGCTCGCGCCGTACACGATCGTGGAGGCCGTTCGCACCGGCCGCGTCGCCATGACACGGGCATCCGTGGCCAACGACGACGGGCGTGCGCCGCTCCGCATCCTCGGGTAAACGCGCCACCGAACGCGAACCGCACGTACATTTCAACCCTGGCGCATCGCGCCACCACCAGAGAACAAAAGGAAGACACCGCATGGCCACCCTCTACTACGAGTCCGACGGCGATTTCGGCGCCCTCAAGGGCAAGAAGATCGTCGTCGTCGGCTATGGCTCGCAGGGCCATGCGCACGCGCTCAACCTGCGCGATTCCGGCGCTGACGTCACCGTCGCGGTCCGCCCCAACTCCGAGGGCTGGAAGCGCGCCGAGGGCCATGGCTGGACGCCGGTCGCCCCTGTCGACGCCGTCAAGACCGCCGACATCGTCGCGATCATGGTGCCCGACCAGACGCAGGGCGAGCTGTGGAATGGCTCCCTGAAGGACGCCGTCAAGCCCGGTGCCACGATTCTGTTCACCCACGGCTTCTCGATCCACTTCGGCATCATCGAGCCGCCCAAGGGCAGCAACGTGATCATGTGCGCCCCGAAGGGCCCCGGCCACCTCGTGCGCCGCGTCTACACCGAAGGCGGCGGCGTGCCGGCGCTGATCGCCGTTCAGCAGGACGAGGCCGGCTCCGCCCGCGACATCGCGATGGCGTGGGCAATCGGTATCGGTTCGGCTCGTGCCGGCGTCATCGAGACGACGTTCCGTGAGGAGACCGAGAGCGACCTCTTCGGCGAGCAGGCCGTGCTCTGCGGCGGCGCTACCGCGCTGATCCAGGCCGGCTTCGAGACGCTGGTCGAGGCGGGCTACGCCCCCGAGATCGCGTACTTCGAGGTGCTCCACGAGCTCAAGCTGATCGTCGACCTCCTCTACGAGGGCGGCATGGACGGCATGCGCTACTCCATCTCCGACACCGCCGAGTACGGCGACCTCACGCGCGGCCCGCGCGTGATCGGTCCGGAGAGCAAGGCTGCGATGAAGGAGATCCTCAAGGAGATCCAGACGGGCCAGTTCGCCCGCGAGTTCATCGAGGAGAACCAGACCGGCCGCGTCACGATGCGCATGCTCCGCATGCGCGCCGCTGAGAGCCAGTTGGAAGAGGTCGGCGCCGAGCTTCGCTCGATGATGCCGTTCGTCCAGCAGGCGCGCCAGAAGGCCGAAGAGAAGGCGTAGGTTGGACGCGACCCGGGGTACGCTGAGAGGCATGCCCCGGGTCGCCGTCCTCCTGCTCGCTGCCGTCTGCGCGCTCGCGCTGGCGGCCTGCGGCGGCTCCACCGCTCCGACCTCCGAGTCGTCGAGCGCCGGCAGCGGCCCCACACTCGACACGCTGATCGGCACACCGGGTGCCACGCAGCTGGTCACGCCAAACCTGATCGTGATGGGCGGCACCGACTTCCCGACGGGCCAGACGGTGCGAATTCCCTTCCAGGTCTTTCGAAAGGACGGACAGATCCTCAAGCCCGATGACGGCAAGGCCGAGTTGTACCTCGGCGAGACGCCCTCCAGCCCGGCACTCGGACCGTATCCGGTGCGCGAGCTCTCCTTGGCCGGCAAGGGCGTGACGTTCGATCGCAAGGACTCCGACGTCATCATGGTCGCCGCCGACGTACCGCTCCCGAAGGCCGGCACGTGGAACGCCGTGGTCACGATGAAGGTGAACGGCAACGACGCGGTGGCATCGAATGCCTTCACCGTCACCCCCGAGGAGGCCACGCCCGCGGTGGGCGCAGCCGCGCCGGATGCGGCCACGCCAACGCTCGCCGATGTGGATGGCGATGCCGCCAAGATCAGCACCGCCTACCCGGCAGACACCACGCTGCTGCAGGATTCGATTCCCACCCTGCTCAAGGAACACCGCCCGTTCGTCGTCGCCTTCGCCACGCCGAAGTTCTGCACGAGCCGCATCTGCGGACCGATCGTGGACATCGTCAAGAACGTCCAAACGGCGATGAAGGGCACGCCAATGGCCTTTGTCCACGCCGAGATCTACAAGAACCTCGATCCCACCAAGGGCACCACAACGTGGGTGGACGCTTGGCACCTGCCGACCGAACCATGGGTCTTCGTCGTCGATGCGCAGGGGAAGATCACGGCGAAGTTCGAGGGCGCCGTCACCGAGGGCGAGCTCGAAGCCGCGGCACGCGCGGCGTTGAAGCAGTAACCGCCTAGGCGGTAACGGCGCGCCAGGCGCTGGCGGCGTCGAACGAACCGAGGCGCTGCTGCAGTGCCGTGACGACGTCGGCGGCCAGATCGGCTGCCTCTGCGCGTCCCTCGTCGGTGAGGGCCGTCAGGCCCGTGCGATCGCGGCGCGCCACGAGTCCCCGTACCTGCAGCGCGAGCGCGAGCTGCTTGGCCTGGCTCGAAGAGGCGGCGATACGCGCGGCGACGTGTGCGGTGCTGACCGCGTCGTCTTCGTCGAGCAGGATCAGCAGGAGATAGGCCTCCATCGGACGCAAGCGACGCGTACGGGCGACATCAAGGAGCGCCCGATCGGCCACACGCACCGACTCAAGGAACCCGGGAAGTGCCTTCTGTGCCATTGCGGAGCTGCTCATGCGGTGATCGTCTTTCTGTCTCTTGTGCGCTGCGGCATCGCGCCGTACCGCGGTATTACGAATCATACAGTTATAAACGGATTGCGATAACCCGTTCACGCCCGTGAAATACCCGCGGAATGTAGCGCTGTCATCGGCTGCATACCGCGTATGCAAATGCGGGTATGTCCACCTTCTGACGCGACGTCAGAGCGGCAACGTCAGCATCGTCGCGGTAAAGGCATGCACATGATTGGCCCCCGCGACAGGGCCCAACTCACCCTGGCAGAAGCCGCCGACGAGCGGGACGTCGAGCAGCTCCGCCACCACGTTGGCGTCGTGATGCGGCGCCTCGAACATATGCCGACCGCGACCGTTGCACGCGAAGATCAACGCGGCACCGACCGAGGGCTGGGCCGCGCCCAGTACGCGTCGCAGATCGTGGTCTGCACCATCGCCGTCGCGCACGTGGAACCGAAACGTCTGCCCCACGCGCGGCTCGGCCGCGACAGCCAAACCACCCGAGTCGGCGGCCACACCCAGCAGTCCGCGCACGAGGAAGTCCCCGACGTCGTACTCCGGGCGGTTCTCATCGATCACGATGCCGGCCATCAGACCAGCGCGCGCGAGTTGCAGGTCCTCCGGCGACAGCGCTCCCAGCACGGCGTGAAGCTGCTCGGCGGACGGCTTGCCGGCCAGCTCGAGCACCACATTGGTCTCCGCGGCGGTGATCACGAGGTCGCTGCCAATCGGCCGGGCGCCCTGCGAGACGAGCGCCTCAACCCCCGGCAGGTCGAAGCGGATGGCGACGGCGCCAGCGGTGCGGACGCCGTCGCGCGTGAGCAGGCGCGCGCTGCCGGCACCGTACCCACCCGTGAACCCACCGACGATGCCGATGCCGAGGCGGTCCGCCCGATCGAGCAATCGTTCTGCCTCGAGCGTGTAGGGATCGGCAAACACCGCGAGGGTCTCCGCGTCAGCGGGGAGCTCGTCTGGATGATCCAGCTCGATCACCTCGGTCGCCCCCTCGGGCAGCACGGCCGCCAGCAGACTGATCGCCGGCTGGCGCTCAGTTTCCTCGCGCACGCCGATCACACCACCGGGGATGATCGCGCCGGCCACAGCGGCACCGGGAAATCGACGAACGACTGCACGCCGCACGGCGTCTGCTTCGTCGCGAAAGTGGTCTGACGCGGCCACGATCACGAGCGACGGTGCCAAGCCGCGCAGCTCGAGATCGATGTGATCGGCTACCACGTCGATCGCCGTGTCGGCGTCGGCGTGATGCGCTAGGTGAGATGCGAAGTGATGCACTTCACCGAAGCATGACCGCTTCGCCGCGTCACCGCGAGCCGGAGGCCACTAGGCTTTCCCGTACCTTCGACCGAAAGGCGCACCTGTGGCGACCAAGGCCAACCTGGAGACGAGCAAGGGCACGATCGTGCTGGAGCTCTTCCCCGATGACGCTCCCAAGACCGTTGAGAACTTCGTCAAGCTGTCGAACGATGGCTACTACGACGGCCTGATCTTCCACCGCGTCATTCCCGACTTCATGATCCAGGGCGGCTGCCCGCAGGGCACGGGCACGGGTGGCCCGGGCTATCAGTTCGAGGACGAGCAGAACCACCACAACGTGGATCGCGGCAAGCTCGCCATGGCGAATGCGGGCCCGAACACCAATGGCTCGCAGTTCTTCATCGTGACCGCCGAGGATTGCGGTTGGCTGAAGGGCAAGCACACGGTCTTCGGTGAGGTCATCGAGGGCATGGACGTCATCGACGCCATCTCCGCCGTCGATCGCGACGGTCGCGACATGCCGACCGAGCCGATCACCATGACGGTCACGATCGTCGAGGACTAGTCCTCTGCTGCGGATGATCAGGGTCGTCTCGAGCGCACCGCTCGGGGCGACCCTCCTCCGCGCTTACCAGCCCGCGATGCCGAGCACGTCGCGGGCGATGTGCTCGGGCGTCTGACCATCGAACTTGATGACGGCGTCGGGCCGCAGATCGTGCTCGATCCGTTCGAACGCGTCGAGCATTGCGAGGTGCTCCGCCAGCTCCGAGCCGCTGTCGCGGTGCCGGATCCGTTCGCGCAGCACGTTGAAATCACCGACGAGCTCGACCACCGTGGTCTCGCACCCGCGCAGCGCATTGCGCACGCACTGCACCTCGGCTGCGTCACGCAAGGCACGCGCGACGGCGACATGGTGAATGCCGACGTCGTGGAAGTTCCCCCAGACGTCGGCCAGGTTACGGACTAGGAGTTCGTGATTGGAGACGCCACTGTCGGCAGGCGGCGTGGCCCACGCGAGCCAGTCGAGATCGATGATCGCGTTAGGCGTTCCACGGCCGTCGAGGATCGCCTCGATCTCGTGCAGCGTCGTGGACTTGCCGGAGCCGACGGGTCCGATCAGCAGAATCGCCCGAGCCATAGCGGGAGCGTACCGTCGCTGATGGGCGATGTCGCGACAACCGGTACAATCCCGAACGCAGATCAGGGGGCCGCCGGGTCTCCTCGGAGACCGGGAGGAACGTCCGGACACCACAGAGCAGCGTGCCAGGTAACGCCTGGGCGGGGAAACCCGACGGCAGAGCGCCACAGAAAACAGACCGCCCGACCTCGGTCGGGTAAGGGTGAAACGGTGCGGTAAGAGCGCACCAGCGGCGTCGGCAACGACGTCGGCTCGGCAAGCCCCACGCGGTGCAACGCCAAACAGGGACGACGAGGCTGCTCGCCGAGTCCCGGGTAGGCGGCTCGAGCGGCCTGGCGACAGGTCGCCTAGATAGATGACCCCCCTCGACAGAATCCGGCGTATCGATCTGCTTCCTCGACGCCCCCGCCACAAGGCGGGGGCGTCGGCCTTTTCGGGGTAGCCCCGGATCGCGCTGGGCCGACAACCCCAACACGCGCGATAGCCTTCGCACATGATCGCCTCCGTCTCCATCGTCACGTACCCGCGTGACGAGCTCCGTTGGGCCTTCGGACGGATGGGCTTGGATCGCCCGGATCTGGCCAAGACACCGGGACTCACCTTCAAGCGCCTCGTCGGCACCGCCAAGGGCACCTCGTTCGCGTGGAAGCCCGATCTGCTGCGCTGGGGCTTGGTCGCAGGATGGGAGTCAGAGGATGCGCTCGATGACTTCCTCGCCGAATCGCCGATCGTGCAGCGCTGGCGGGAGCACGCCGCGGAGGTCTGGACCGTGCGAATGGTGCCTGTCAAATCGGCGGGAGCCTGGGGTGGTTCGAACCCCTTCCCCGCCCAGCCTGCACCACCCGGTGATGGCCCCTTCGCCGTGATCACGCGCGCCACGGTGCGTCTGCGCAAGACACGCGCCTTCTACTCGGCGGTGCCACCGATCGACCTCGATCTCGAACGCAATCCGGGCCTGCTGGCGAGCGTCGGGTTTGGCGAATCGCCGCTGGGCCGGCAGGGCACGCTCTCCGTGTGGGCCTCCGAGCAGGCGATGAAGGACTTCGCGTACGGCACCGACGCCCACCGCGAGGCGATCCGCCGCCGCACGCGAGAGGACTGGTACGCGGAGGAGCTGTTCGCGCGCTTCCGACCGACGGGCAGCACGGGCACGCTCGGCGGCAGCGATCCGCTCGGCAACCTCCTGGGGCTGTAGCCGTGGCGATCCTCTGGCTCATCGCCGTGCTGCAGGCCATTGCGGGTGCGGTCGTGCTCGCGCGACTGTCACGTGGACGAGAGCGCGGGGCCCCGCTGCGCGCTGGCGTGCCCGCCGTTGCTGACGCTGTCTCGATCGTGATTCCCGCCCGCGATGAAGCCGAGCGCATCGGGCCGCTGCTTGCTGCGCTGGCGCACTGCCAAGCCTCCGTGCACGAGATCATCGTCGTCGACGACCGCTCCACCGACGACACGGGCGTGATCGTCGAGGAATTCGCCGCCACCGATACCCGCGTCCGTCTGGTGCGTGGCGTCGAGCCGACCACCGGATGGGTGGGCAAGCAGCATGCCCTGCAACAGGGCCTGGCGCTCGCCAGCGCTCCCTGGACGCTGTGCCTCGATGCCGATGCCCGTCCCGACCCGGCACTGCCGGACGCATTGTTGGCAGCTGCTGCGGAGCGCGGGTATGACGCACTGACGGCAGGGCCGCGGTTCGCCGTCGACACCATGGGTGAGAGCATCCTCCACCCTGCGCTGCTCGCCACCCTCGTCTACCGCTTTGGTCCACCGACCGTCGCGCCCGTGCGCTCGCAGCGGACGATCGCGAACGGCCAATGTCTGCTGGTGCCGACTGAGCGTTTTCGCGCTGCAGGTGGCTGGGCACCAGTCGCAGCGAATATGACCGAGGACGTCGCGCTCGCTCGGCATCTCGTCCGCGAGGGCTGGGCGCTGGGACTCGTCGACGCAGCGCCCCTCCTGATCGTCGACATGCACTCGTCGGCGAGCGAAGCCTGGCGCGAGTGGGGCCGCTCACTGGCCCTCCCCGGCGTTGCCACAGCGCGGGAGCAGGTGCTGGATATCGCGACGCTCACGCTGACGATGGCGCTGCCGGTTCCAATGCTGGTGGCCGCAGCCTGGACAGGCCAGCCGCTGCTCGCCGTTCCGTCGCTGATCTTGCTCGCTGTGCGCCTGCTCTTCCACGTGGTGCTCCGGCCCAACTACGAACACCCAGGCCGCTCGTACTGGCTGGCGCCGCTCGCAGATCCGCTTGCGGTTGTGCGCCTGATCTGGTCTGCCGTGCGCCCCAACCGCCGCTGGCGCGGCCGCACGTACGCGCACTCCGCCTGAGGTCAGCCGAACCGGTTCTTATCGATGCCGGCACGCTTGAGCGCACGATCTGCGAGTGCCGACCGCACACCGATGACGCAGAGCAGCGCGACGGTGGCGAAGAGCTCCGGCCCCGCGCCGTAGATCACCCAGACGGCGAAGGGAGCCGCGATCAGCGCGGCCTGCGCGCCGCGCGCGAAGTCCCATCGCCAGCGCACGAGCAGCAGAGCGATGGCAGCCGGAATGCAGGCGAGCGGTACGAGGACAAGCGCACCGCCGACGAGGCAAAGGACGCTGCGGCCACCCCGAAAGCGCATCGTGACGGGAAACATGTGACCGATCACGACCGCGAACCAGGCGATGATGCCGCCCCACGTTCCCGCCAGGACAAGGCCGACGCCGACGGCGGCCGCCGCCTTCGCGGCATCCAACAGCAGAATCGGGACCGAGGCGCGGATGCCGATGCTGCTGCGTGCGTTCCAGTAGCCGGGGTTGCGGTCGCCTGTGGCGCGCAGGTCGGCAACGCCATGGCGTCGCGCGATCAGATTGGCAAACGAGATGCAGCCAAGCAGGTACCCGACGACGCCGGCGATGACGTAGTGCAGCGTCACGCAGGCTGCCGTGCCAACTCGTCGACAATCGCTCCCGCCACGACGAGGCGATCAATCGCACCGTAGGCAGCGGGACCCCATGGCCAACGCGTCAACCCTTCGACGAGGCTCCAGATCGCTGCCCGAGCCTCGTCAGAGCGCAGATCCTCGACCACGAGTTCATGCACACGCTCTGCCTCCGCGAGGGTGGCCGCCGCTTCCCGCCCGTGGACGCACCGCTGGCGCACGAGGATCACCACGCGAGCCACGAGTCGCTCGGCAAACCGTTCAAGATCGGCAACCTCAGAGCCCTCGAGTTCCCAGTAGAGATCCCGCTGGGAGCGATTGAGCAGCAGATCATCGGTCGAGAGCACGCGTTGAGAATACCGTCCGCACGGCGCACAGGCCAGAGCGATTTCCGTTGTTCAGCGGAACGGGAAGCCCGCGGGGGCCCGCTTGGTAAGCGCTCCGCCGGCGGTGACGAAGCGGAACACCGGATGCGTGACGACACGAAACGCGCGGTCGATGGTGTGCAGCTCATCGACGTAGACGTCCACGGGCGCGGCACCGAAGCGCTGCGCGACGAACGCCTGGGTGTCGGCGCGTGTACCTGCCGAGACCGCAATCACTCGGATGCCAGGATGCGTCGACGCGAACCGCGCGACCTCAGGCGCCTCGGCCTGACACGTGCCTCAAAACGGATGGAAGAACATCACCGCCGTCGACCGACCCTTCAGCTTCGACGGGGTGATCGCACCATTCACAACCTGCGCGGCGTTTGCCGGCGCCGCGGCGAAGGCGAGCATCACCGCGGTAGCGGCCGCAAGCAAAAATCGACGGGGCGACATGCGCTCATTCCAGCACACGTCGCCCGCGTGCGTCAGACCGACGTGCGGGCGGACTCGTCCTCGAGCACGGAGCCACATTCGCGACAGGCGTGGGCGCGCGACCCGCCGCGGAGTTCGACACGAAACGTCTCGCCTTCGCACACCACACACACGCCGTCAACGGCGCTGTGGTCGTGCGGCGCCCAGGCATCAAGCAGATCCTGAAGCGATCCGGTCATCGGGATGGTGGCGTGCATGTCAGCGGTAAGCATTGCTCAGATTCTCCGGAAGACGCCCACCACGACGCCCATGACGACGACATGATCGGGATAGAAGGGCTCGAGATGGTCGTTCTCGGGGTCGAGGCGCACACGCCCGTCGATGCGGCGCAGACGCTTGACCGTGGCTTCGTCACCGTCGACAAGGCAGGCAGCGATCTCACCGTCGGAGCAATCCTCTTGGCGGCGGATCACGACGGTATCGCCGTCGAGGATGCCGGCATTGATCATCGAATCGCCCCGCACCTTGAGGAGGAAGTTCTCGCCACTCCCCGTGATCTGCTCGGGTACCGCGATGTGCTCGGTGACGTTCTCCTCCGCGAGGATCGGCGCACCAGCGGCGATGCTGCCGACCAGCGGCAGCAGCCGCACGCCGGGCATCTCATCGAGCTCGACACGCTGTGCCTGCGCGGCACGGGCGTCGCGTCGCTCCGTCAGGTCGATCGCGCGCGGCTTGGTGGCGTCGCGCGTGAGCGCCCCGCTCTCCTCGAGCGCTTTGAGGTGCGCGTGGACCGTCGAGGGCGAGTTGAGGCCGACGGCCTCCCCGATCTCGCGCACGGTCGGCGGGTACCCCTTCTGCTCCATGTACTCCTGCACAACGTCCAGGATTTCTTGCTGTCGCTTCGTGAGTGCCACGGTTGGCCTCCAGTCGAACGGGTGTTCGTGTCACACTGTTGCACATCGAACACCTGTTCGCAAGTCCGACTCGACCATCGGCTTCTCCGTGGCCATGCCAGCGCGTCCGACGGCCGGGTTCGTCTACGATCCCGCACGCACGCGCTGGTGGCGGAATTGGTAGACGCGCAAGGTTGAGGGCCTTGTGCCCGCAAGGGCGTGGAGGTTCAAGTCCTCTCCAGCGCATTGTGCGAACGGCCCCCGGTTTCCCGGGGGCCGTTTTCGTGCTTCAGGAGGTCGTGCCGGGCGCGATTGTCGGGGCGCCCGTCCCGGTTGTCGTCTAGCTGTTGGTGGTGCTGCCACCCGACGAGGCGGGCGCATCGGCCGGCGGCGGGCCAGCGGGGCGGTACTCGTCCATCAGGGCGTCGAGCTGGGCCCGCGTGATGCCGAGCGAGGCGGCAAGGCCGTTCTTGTTGGCCTCCGTCGGCCGCGTGCCGGGCGCCGGGCGATTGGCCTCAAAGGCCGCCTTGACCGAAGCCTGGCTGAGACCAAGCTCCTTGGCGATCTGGGCGATCGGAGCCTTGGGGCCGCGGTGGCCACCCTGCGGCGCGTACTCCTTCATGATCGCGTCGAGCTTGGCGGAGGTGGTGCCAAGCGCGGCCGCGACAGCAGCGCGCTGTGCGTCAGTCGGGCGCTCGCCTGGCGCGGGGCGGTTCGCTTGGAAGGCGGCCTTGACCGTGGCGACGTCGAGACCAAGCTCCTTGGCGATGGCGTCGAAGGGCGGGTGATGACGGTGACCGGCGTCGGCCGGGGCCGTCATCGTGGTGCTCGTCGAGCCCGAGGTGGCGGACTGGGCAAGCGAAGCTGCCGGCAGCGCGAGGGCGGCGACGGCGGCGGTGAGGGCGATGAACGTGCGATTCATGATGGTTCTCTCTCGTCGGGTTGAAGGCGGGATCAACTCCCGCAGACCGGACGATGCACGTTCGCCCTGAGAGAAACCTGAGGGTCTGAGAACGGCCTGAGAGTGGCCGCTAGTGGCGGCGGTTCTTCGCGCGGAAGACCTGCTCGAGGTCCTCGGCCGGGAAGCCCTCGGCGACGAGGTTCTCGGTCGCGTAGCGGAAGACGACGACCGTGAAGACCGCGCGTAGAACGGAACCCACCGTCACACCGACGAAGAACAGGATCAGGCCAATCACGATCAGCGGCACGCCAGCCACCCACGAGGTATTGACGCCGGCGAGCACGCCGAGGACGCCGACGCCGATACCAGCCAGCGAGATCAGTCCCGTCACGAGGCCCACCGTGGCACCGCCGACGAGCGACTCGCCCCAGTGGGCGCGAACCACGGACAGCGACCTCTTGAGCGCGTCAAACGGCCCGAGTCCCTCGAGCGCGAGGATCGGCAGAACGAAGAAGCTGGCGATGCTCCACGCCGCGCCACCGATCGCCTGGATCAGCACGCCGCCGAGTCCACCCGCACGGTCGGCAACCATCTGCAGCACGACGCCGACGGTCGCCGAGACGAGCCCCCACTTGATGATCACGCCCTTGCGCGACCATGCGACGCCGATTCCCGTGCCGAGCGTCGGGTCTTGGCCGTCGAGCACGCGCGACGCGTTGGCCGCGGCGGCAACGCCGAAGAACGAGGCGCCGATGTTCATCCCGAAGAGGCCGATCGCGAGCAGCACCCAGCCCGCGATTGCGCTGTCACCGAGGGCGATGAAGCCAATCAGGCCGAGCGGCAGCATGACGAGCAGCGCGTAGCCGATACCGAAGGCCGCCGACAGCAGCGGGAAGGCGATCAGGCTCTTCTCCTTGCGCACGACACGCCACGAGGCGCCTGCCATGCGGATTCCGAGCCGAAAGCGTCCCATGGACGGGAGCGTACATCATGCCAGTACGGAACATCCATCAACCTGCCCGCGTCAGAACCACAGGCACGCCGCGTCAGCCGAGACAGATGGGTCACTTCCCATCCGTGGTCCCTTCAGGAGGATGAGCATGTTCAAGGCACGAAAGCACCTGCGCGGAGCCGTCATCGGCGCCGCCGCGCTCGCATCGCTGGCCGGCGCAACCGGTGCCCAGGCCTATTCGGGCGACTGGACGATCAGCGGCGAGTTCGCACGCGATACGAATCCGAGCTTCTACGGCGGCTTCAACCCCAACGACGTTGATTCGGTGTCGGCGACGTTCGACAATCGCGCCAAGACCGTCGCACTCCAGCTGGACTTCTTCCAGGCACCCGAGCGCGGCAACATCTACGTCAGCTTCGGCATCGGCCAGGCGAATGGCTCGTGCGCAACCGGCACGATGGACATTGCCATCTCGGCACGCGACATCGTCGGTCCGTCGCACCTCGAGAACGCCTTCACGACGTCGCGCTGGACGCCGCCCGTCGGCGACGGCTGGACGTACATGGGGCGCAGCGAGTTCCACGATCAGTACCGCTACCAGTGGACCCGCGTTGTCTCCGGCCTCGACACGGCCAATCACGAACGCATCGGCTCGCTGACGCTGGATGGCGTCAACGGTGCCCTGACATCGGTCACCCGCGTGGCAAACACCGCGACCGAGATGAACTGGGCCTTCGCCTGGCCGCTGCTGACGAACATTCAGGCCGACTGCCTCGAGATCGAGGTGCCCGGCCATCGCGATCCGTACGTGATCGCGCCTCCGGCTGCCCCAGTGGTCGGTCCGGCACCGGCCCCCGCGCCGACGCCGGGGCCGGCACCGACCGCCGGCCTGGCAGCTGGTGTCGATGAGATCACCCTTGACGACATCACCACCACGGCAGTCCGCCGCGGTAGCCGCGTCGTCCTGCGGATGGACGGCTCGGCCGATCAGGTCCAGGTCCGCATCCGCAAGGCGTCGAAGACGCTGGACTTCCAGAACACGCTGTCGGTCCGCAACGCACCGGCCGATGCGAAGTTCGTCCAGGTCCGTTTCTCTGACGGCACCGACTGGTCGAGCTGGGACCGCATCGCGATCCGCTAGACCGCATCACCCTGCCGCGTCCGACGTGCCCAGCGCCGTCGGACGCGGCTCGGCGAGGTTTCGGTGCGGATCCGGTTTCGATGCGGAGACGCGCGGGGAATTCGCCCGTCGTGCACGTACGTTGGGGTCATGACACAACGAAGCCCCCATCGTATTGCGCTGGTCGCGCATGATGGCGCCAAGACCGCCATGCTCGAGCTGGTCGAGCGCCACGTCGTAACCCTCCGCCGCAGTCGCCTCGTCGCGACGGCCACCACCGGCGGCCAGCTCAACGAGCACTTCGATCTCAACGTCCACTGCCTGATGTCGGGCCCGCTCGGTGGCGATCTGCAGATCGGTGCCCTCGTCGCCGAGGAGCAGCTCGACCTCGTCGTCTTCCTCCGCGATCCGCTGACGGCGCACCCGCACGATCCCGATATCCAGGCGCTGATGAAGGTGTGTGACGTGCACAATATCCCGCTCGCCACGAATCCGGCGACCGCAGAGCTCTGTGTGGCGGCGTTTGCGTACGCCGATCAGGGCGACTCCGCTTTCGCGGGTACGCGGTAGTGCCCAGCGTGCGTCATCGCGGACCCGTGCCGACCAGTCGCCTCGCTGGCCTGCGCCGTCCGCTGCCCTGCGGACTCAGTTCGGCGCGTTGAAGTTGCCGTACGAGATCAGCCGCCACGCGCCCTTGGAGAACAGCCACGTGCCGATCCGCGGGGCGGGCGTCTTCTTGTAGACCACGCCGTCAACCGTCTCCTTGGCGGCGACGCTGAACGTCGCCACGATGACGGTGGCGTTGCGCGTCACGCGGTAGCCGGAGACCTCAAAGTCGCCGAAGTGCGCGGGGTTGGCCAGATACGACGCCTTGTCTTCGCGCGTGCCGTTGGCACGCTGGATCTGAAACGCCGGATCGAGGTACGTCGTGAGTGCTGGCACCGGATCATCCTGTTGGAGGATCGTCAGGAACTCGACGACGAGGTGGCGCGCCCAGGCGGCAGCGGAGACCTGCTTGCCGTTGATCTTCATGGCGGCCGTGGCCTGCTTAGTCGTTTCGGCCGAGGCGAGCGCTGGCAAAGCGAGCGCAGTCGCAAGCACGATCAGGACGGTGAGGCTGCGCAGGACGTGATGCGACGAGGTCGTCATGGCAAGCATCCTAGCCGCGCGAGACTGACAATTTGGTCAGCGATCAGCGAGAGTATCTGCGGCGGCGCCTGACGACCGCCCTTGACCATCACTGAGCCTGCCTATTCCAGCGATCACAGCACGGTCACCGTGCATCGCCAATGTGTCATTTCTATTACGCTGGTCGCGTAATCGAATTGACGTGCGAAACGACACCCGTGGTGACCACCGCACCGTCAAGGAGTCCACGCTGACCACCCCCCTCGAAATCGTCAACGATCCGCAGCTGCAGAGCAGTGCAGAGCAGGGCGACGGCGACGCGCTCGCACTGCTCGGCATTGCCTCGCTGCATCTCAACGACCAGCGCACCGCCCACGAGCGCTTCGAGGCCTGCATCGGCGTCCCCCACCCGACCGGTCTACACGGGTTCGCCGCACTCCTCGAGGCGCACGATCCCGACCAGAGCTGGGCGCTGATGGAGGAGGCGCTCACCCAGGGCGCAGTGCCCGCACTCACGCGCCTGGCGCGGATCGCGCGCCTGCGCCATGCCCACGCCTTCAGCAGTGATTTGATGCTGCGCGCCGCACAGCTCGGCGACGCCGACGCCATGTACGACGTGGCGCACGAGGCGACCGATGCCGGCGACGAAGAACTCGCACGCCGGTGGTACGCCACCGCCGTCGAGCGCGAGGCCGGCATGGAATGGCCGATCCAACGCGGCGTCGGCTACTACCTGCTCTAGCGTCTCACGGCTGCCACGACGGCTGCACGGTCAGGTTGTACGCGTGCTTGAGAAACACCCGCACTGCACCGTCGCGCGACGGCATCGTCTTGTAGACCGGCGAGCCGCTCATCTCGCCCGTGTCGAGCAGGAGCGTCGTGCCGTCGGCGGACACCGCGATCGGCGCAGCGTCGTAGAGCGCCTTGCCGTTGCCGTCGCGAAGCCGCGTGTAGCGACCGGTCGTGGCGTTGAAGCGCCCCGGCATCGAGACATCCTCGCCGCCGATGCCGCCGTAGAGCGTCTTCCCATCGGGCGACCACAGCGTGGCGAAGGGCCCGTAGATCATGCCGACGCTCGTGTAGTGGGTCAGCTGCGTGGGCGTGCCCGGACCGTTCGGATCGATCGTCCACAACTGCGCATGCTGCACCTGCATGCCGTGCCAGCGCACGTTCGTGTACCGCTGGAAGGCAATCCGAGACGGCCCCCAGAGCGGGCTCGCGCCGGCACCCAGCGACGCGACCGTCGCACCATCGAGCCCGACGATGCGCATCGTGCAGTCGCCGTAGGTGCTGCCGTAGCCCTGGCTCGCGTACACGAGGCGATCGGCGGACGGCGCCCACGAGAAGCCACCCAGGTCGTGACCCTTGGGTGCCAGCACGACGGTGACGGCACCCGTGGCCGCGTTGACGATGTCCAGCCCCGCGCCCGTGATGTAGCCCTGCGCCGTTGCCGACTCCGTCGGCATCGTCAGGTGCGCCGAGTCCGGGGCCCAGTTGATGCCCTGCCCGATCGACGTGCCGGGTG
The DNA here is from genome assembly GCA_037133755.1 of Thermoleophilia bacterium. Classification (GTDB taxonomy): domain Bacteria; phylum Actinomycetota; class Thermoleophilia; order Gaiellales; family F1-60-MAGs149; genus F1-60-MAGs149. The sequence continues at coordinate 167,602 of JBAXNN010000003.1, read as the reverse complement.
TCGCTGCCACAACGACCTCCGCGCCCGTCGCAATGGTGCGGATGCGCAGTTGCGGACGAGCCATCGTGCCGCCGAGGTACGCGACGCGTGTGCCGTCCGGCGAGATCAGTGGGCTGCTGCCGCTGGCGCCCAGACGCGTGGCGCCCGTCGCCTGATTACTGGCGATCATCAGACGCGCGCCGCTCGATGACTGGTACGCGATCGTGGCGCTGGCCGTCGAGGCCCACGCGAGCAGCGCAAGAGTGGTAACGGCGAGAACGGCGACGTAGCGGGGCTGCATGGCTGCTCCTCGAGGGGGGAGCCTCAGCGTACGCCACCCGACACGCCTGCGCGTGTCGGGTTTGTCGTGGCAGGGAGCCGGCGCGCGGCCGGCTCCCTGCCCGAGACGATTACGGCTGCCAGTTGGCGGTCGCCGAAGGCTCCTCTGCGTCCTTCAGCAGAAGCGAGCTCGACACCTTGCCGAGCGGCGAGGCATAGAGCGGCTGCTTGCCGCCGCCAAGCAGATTGGTGGAGACCAGAGCCTGCGTGCCGTCGGCCGAGACACCGAACACGGCGGCGTTGCTCGGCCCGAACTGATGGATCTTACCGTTCGCCGTCACGTAGATCGGCTGTCCGTAGTCCTGCCCGAAGAGCCCGCCAACGATCTTCGTGCCGTCAGGCGTCCAGCGCAGCGGCACCGGACCCTCGACGAAGCCCTTGGCCGCGTACGCGGTGAGCGCCTTGGCGGACGAGGCGCCGGCAGTCGGGTCGAGCGTCCAGATCTGCGAGCGCGGGAACGCCGCGCCGCCGACGACCGCATGGGACGTGCGGACGAACGCGATCTTGCTCGGGCCCCACACGGGCTGCGAGCCCTTGCCGAGCTTCGTCACTGCACCGTCGCCGTTGATGGGCAGGCAGCGCAGCACCGAGTTGACGTCAGAGATGCCAAACGGCGTCTGACCCCACACGATCCTGGCGCTATCGGGCGAGAAGCTGTAGCCGTTGACCTGGAACCCGACCGACGGGACGATCACCGAGGCGGCGCCCGACGTCGTGACCGTGCTGAGGCCGATGCCCTTGACGGCGCCCGTGGTCTGCGTCGTGGTGCACGCGACGGTCGAGGAATTCGGTGCCCAGACGGGTCCGCCGCACGAGAGACCGGTGTTGAGATCGGCGCCCGTGGCGACCGTCAGGAAGTGCAGCTGGGAGGCGCCGGTCTTGTTGCTGATGACCTTCGAGTACGCGACCGTGGCACCGTTGGGCGAGACAACGGCGAACTGTCCGGTGGCAGGCAGCTTGACGACATTCGCGCCGTCGTCGTCGGCCATGAAGATCGCGCGATTCGCGCCTGACCCAGCAGACGTCTGGTAGACGATCGAGGCGCCGGCGAGGGCCGGCAGGGCGAGCAGCGCGCCAAGCGCCGCGATGAGAAGAAGCAGACGTCTGCTCATAGGTGGACTACCTCCTACGGTGAAGTTCCGGTTTCAACGATACCGCGACGTTTGTCCCGACGGTTGAAACCGGACTGCGCTGACGGCGTCTACTCGTCGCCCGGCACGCCGAACGATGGGGCTGCGCCGGGCTGAAGTGCGCGCGTGACGTAGCCGTCGAGCTCGGGCTCCCAGCGCTCCCACAGGGCGTTGAGCTCGCCAACCGGGTCCTCGTCGGCCCAGTCGACGCGCAGGTCGGTGACCGCCCAGGCCACGTCGCGTGCCACGAGCAGTCCCGCCGAGTGCACCGGGCCAGCCTCACCGCCCGCCGCGATGCCCGCGTTGAGCCCCGCGAGCAGACGCGCAGCCAACGGACCCCGCGCGGTCTCGCACGCAGCGGCGGCGATCATCGGCACGTCGGTTGCCGCCAGCAGATTGCCGGCCGACACGACCGCATTGCCCTGATGCTCCCCCACCACGCCGAGCGCATGATCCCCGGAGAAGATCGCGGTGCGCCCGTCGGGCGTGACGGCCGTCAGCTGACGAAAGGCGATCAGCTGCGGCGGCTGCTCCGCCACGAGCGCGCGCAGCGCGTCCTCGGGCGAGGCGCCAGCGGCAAGTCGATCGAGCAGCGCCGGCCCGAGCCGCGGGTCGGTGACGTTCTGCGTGGCAACCGCTCCCACGCCGGCGCGCACGTGGGCACAGCGGGCGGCCACGGCCGGGCTCGACGACGTGATCGCAACCCCAACTTCTCCCGTCGCCGGATCCGCCGCGACGAGCGACAGCGTCACGCGTCGCTCCCGTCGGGGATCACGGCGGTGATGTCGACCTCGACGAGCCACGTCGGGCGCGCGAGCGCAACGACGACGAGCCCGGTGAAGACCGGGAACACGCCCGGCATGCGCTCACCGAGGACGCGGTAGACGGGCTCACGATGGCGGATGTCGGTCAGATAGATGACGCACTTGACGATGTGCGAGAGCTCGGAGCCGGACTCGGCGAGCAGCAGCTCGATGTTGTCCATCACCTTGTGCGCCTGCGCGGCCGGATCGCCAATGCCGACGTCCTCGCGCGTCTCGAGATCCTGCGCAACCTGGCCGCGCAGATACACGACGCCATTGGCGACCACGGCCTGGCAGAGATCGTTCGAGAGATTCTGCTCGGGATAGGTGTCCTTCGTGTTGAAGGGCCGGATGCGCTTGTGCGTTGCCATCAGTTGCCTGTCACCTTCGCACCACGATGGGTGCCTTCGTTGCTCGGCTGCCTAGCGTAGGACACGGGGTCGCCTCAGTGCGCGCAGCCGCAGCCGGCGTCACCGTCGGCGTTGTGCCCCTTGGAGGAACAGCACGTCGGATCCGATGGCGGCACGTCGAGCGCCGGATTGCGGTCGAAGAAGCCCGCCGGCTCGAGCCGGAAGCCGGCGCGCGCCACGGGCATGATCGGCCAGTCCTCGGTGCGGATGAAGTGCGTGACGCCGACCGTGTACCAGCAGACGAGATCGGTGTTCTCGATCGGGCGATCGGCCTCGGTCCACTGCGGCAGGCCGGGCTGGCCGATCGTCCCGTACGGGAACGTGCCGGCAGCGTGGCGCTCGTCCTCGCGGTACGGCGTCACCCAGAGGATATGGCGCCCATACCCGGCGCGCTGGTACACGCTCGACTCGGGCTGCGCGAGCAGCGGCGTGACGCCGTGCATCGGCACGATGCGATAGCTCGGCGGCCCGCCGATCGCGTTCTGCTTGTTTGTGTTGCCGACGTACCAGGCTCGCGCCAACGAGTCGTTGGCGTTGCGCATGCCGTCCTTTTCCGTCTTGAAGACGGTCGTCTTCGAGCGGAAGGCGTTGCCGATCGGATTGTCGGGGCCAAGCGGAATCGCCTCGGCCTCGATTTCGCGCACCGTGTTGTCCGTGCCGTCAACGTCGAGGTCGAGGCGGAAGCAGAACAGGTGCTGGTGGTGCGGGCCTGACAGGCCGCTATCGACGAGGTTCGTGCCCTTCAGCGTCTCACCGGGCGCGTGCACCATCGTCGAGATAATGCCGTGCAGCTGCACCTCGAGCTCGATGTGGCCGTCGAGGCCGAAGTTCCAACGGAACGCGTAGTCGTAGTTGCCGACCGTCGCCATCGAGTTGACCACGAAACGGCGCGCGCGACGGTTCTCGACGAGGCCGCTGCCGTGGTCGGTGTGCTTCCAGAGCAGGCTGTGATCCTCCTCGTGGAGACAGATCGCGTTCGCGATCTCGACGACCTCGCCCTTGCCATCGGACAGATGCGAGTCGAGGTAGGTGATGTCGCCGACGCAGTCGCAACCCAGCACGAGCGAGTTGGTACACGCGCCGAGGCCGTACTCGCCGGCGTCGAAGTAGGTGCGCCAGCTGTGCATCGGATGCGGATCGCCGTAGGGGACGATCATCTCGGCGCACGAGGCGCGGTGCAGGATGCGGCGGCCCTTGAAGCGCACGTCGTGGATGACGAGTCCCTCCTGTGCGTCGAGCGACGCGGAGAGCTCCCAGTCGAGCCACGAGATGCGATTGCCATCGACGGCGAACGACACGCCATCCGGCTGCACGATGTCGATCGCCTTGAAGCCATCACGCAGCGGCACGGTGCCGAGCGCATACTCGCCGTCGGCTTCGGGTATCGGCTTGACGTCGTATTCCTCGATCGCGAGCACGCGCTGCTCGTCGAGGTCGAAGATCGCGAGCAGGCTCTCGATCGGCCGCGCGTAGCCGTTCTTGCCGAGCGGGCCGCGCAGATACGGCACGCAGCGCGCGATGCGATGGTGCTCCTCGAGCTCGTGCCCCATCTTGGCCGCCGCCAGCACATCCACCTGCACGTCATCCATGTTCGTGATGCCGCGCTTGGCGAGCGCCTCGAGCATGAGCGGGTCCTGCTTGACCGCCGCTTCGGCCGCAACGTACTCATCCGGCGTAATCGGCGGCTGCGCGTCGGGGAAGTGACGATCCTCGGTGATCGCGCCGGTGCCAAGGTCGACGGTGATCTCGCGCACCTGGCGCTGGGCGTCATAGATCGCGGCACGACCGCGGCGGTTCGGCAGCGGACCTCCGGCGTCGACCCACGCGAGATAGTCGTCCTTGGCGGGCTCGCGCGTACCGATCGAGATGAAGACGGCGTCGGCGGCGCCGTCGGCGGTGCGGGCAATCGCGGCGGTGCGACGGATCTCGTCGGGCGTGAGCGGGTGCAACGGGTGGAGCGTCATGCGTAAAGCGTGGCATAGACGAGACGCGGCGGCACGGGGTGCGTGCGGCTAGCCTGCCGGCGTGAACGAAATCGACGAGCTGATGCAGCGCGGCGCCGACGCCTATGCGGCGGGCGACTTCGCCGTGGCGCAAGAGGCCTGGCAGGCCGCGGCCGATGCCGGCCATGACGGCGCCTACGACGCGCTGCGTCTGCTGGCCCACGGCGACACCCGCCGCCAGGTGCTCTGGGGCAGGCTGGCCGAGCGCGACAACGCGGGCGCGCTCTGGAGCCTCGGCGTCGCCGCGGTCGAGCGCGCCGACCTCCCCGGCGTCCGCGACAGCTGGAGCCAGGCCGCCGAGCTCGACGAGGCACTCGCGGGCGAACTCGCAGGACTGCTCGAATGCGAGCCAGCCGTTGCCGCAGCGACGTTGCGCGACCTCGGTGACGGCCCGCTCGCCTACCGCTTGGGCGAGCTTTGCTTCGGCACGGGCCGCGAATCGACGGCGCTCGTCTGGTGGAACCTCGCCGTTGCGGCCGGCAGCCCGGAGGCCGAGGCGCTGCTCGCGCGCCTCGGCTCCGAGTAGCGTCGTGGGTTGAAGTGATGTTCCAAAGGGGTCAGACCTTCTTGGAGCATCTGCATAGTGATGTTCCAAAGGGGTCAGACCTTCTTGGAGCATCTGCATAGTGATGTTCCAAAGGGGTCAGACCTTCTTGGAGCATCTGCATCATCAACGGACGATCGAGCACCGCACGTAGATGCTCCAAGAAGGTCTGACCCCTTTGGAACATCACACCGATGAATGCGGCCCGAGCCCCTGCTCACGCCATCGGCGAACGGTGTGGCGATGGACTCCGCAGGCATCGGCAATGTCCCCGACCGTGTACCCCCACACCGCTATCGCGCGATGAATCGCATCGGGACGCCGGTCGTCCAGAATCTCGTCGAGCCTCGGGCGATCGAATTCGACTCCAGCTTGCGCGCGAGCACGTGTCCGCTCGAGATCCGTCGTGACCCACCGCCGGTAGCGCGAGCAGATCTCATCGTGCGCGAGATCCTCGCCGGTGACGACCATAGAGCGACCAGCGATCACGTTGTGAAACGGCTGACGCTTGGCCAGTCCCGCATTTGCTGCGTAGCCGCTCCAGCGCCACTCCTCCGGTGAGCGCACGAGGCCGCCACGGACAGGGTTAAGGTCGAGGTAGCGCATGACCGACTTGCAGTAACTCCATTCGTCGATCTCACAACTCCAGAACCGCCCCTGCCACGCATGTCCCTGCGCAGCGTGCCGCGTGTTCCACGCCATCGCGTGGAGTCCGTGCAGACGCTTCATGCCGTCCGAGAGGTTGGGTTCTGTCAGTTCAACGACAAGGTGATGATGATTTGTCATCAGCACCCAGTCCAGGACCGTCCAGGCGTACTCGCGAACGACTGCATTGAGCAGGTAGACGAAATGACCGCGATCATCGTCCGTGCCGAGCACGGGAAGCGATCCACATCCGTGGCCGACGACGTGGAGCGGGATGCCGATTGGCTGGGATCGCTCGCGGCGAGTCATGCTCGGAGCGGAGCAGGTCGCCAGTGTCGCACGCGTGACGAATCATCAGCGGTTCCGCACAGCCCGTGCGGCGTTCCGCGACGGATGCTCCAAAGGGGTCAGACCCTTCTGGAGCATTCACATCAGGAGTGACGGAACGCAAACGGAGTCGGGATGCTCCAGAAGGGTCTGACCCCTTTGGAGCATCCCAACACCGATCGCCTAGCCCTCCTGCTGCGCCTTGGCGGCGTCGAGCATGGCGTGGATCATCTCGTGCTTCGGCACGAGCGGTGCGGGGTACGCGGCGCGGCTCTGCTTGAGACCGCAGTCGAGCAGCGCGTCGGCGATCTTGTACGACAGCGGGCCCGGGTTGATGATCGGCACGGGCAGGTGCTCCGCGAGGTACGCGTGCGACTGGTGCATCGTCGTGGAGCCGAGGCAGATCACGTCGGCACCGTCTTCCTCGACCAGCTGCATCGCGGCGGCCAGCAGCTTCGGGAAGACGACCTCCTCCTTGCCGCCGAGCAGGTTGACGACGTCCGGCGGCGTGTCGATGTGGCGGATGCCGGCGCACTTGTCCATCAGGCCGAGCTCGCCGATGCCCTTCTTGTAGATCGCGGCCCACGGCCCCCACTGGGTCAGCACGCCGAACTTGTTGCCGAGCATCAGCGCGGTCAGGTACGAGGTGCGACCGGGGCCGATCACCGGGATGTCGAGCTCGCAGCGGATGGCGTTGACGCCCGAATCGCTCATCGTGTCGATGCAGATGGCGTCGTAGCCCTCGTCCTGGATGCGCAGCGCGCACTCCAGCATCGCGAGGTCGGCGAGGATCCAGTCGTGGAAGTTCTCGTACCACTGCGGGCCGGCCGAGACCGGGACGTACGTGAATTCGATGCCCTCACCCCAGCTGACGGACTGCTGCTGCTGGCGGCGGCCGGCGAGGCCGGTCTCGTCGAAGGCGAACGGCACGAGGACCGCGATGCGCTTGCTCATTGCTTTCTCTCTCCCCTGTTGCGGCCGGACTATCCGGCCAGTTCCCGAACGTCGGTCAGACACCCGGTGACGGCGGCTGCGGCTGCCATCGACGGGCTCATCAGGTGTGTGCGTCCGAGGCGGCCCTGACGCCCCTCGAAGTTGCGATTGGACGTGGATGCGCAGCGCTCGCCGGGATCGAGGATGTCCTCGTTCATCCCGACGCACATGGAGCAGCCTGCATCGCGCCACTCGGCGCCGGCCTCGATGAAGACGTCGGCGAGACCGCGCTCCTCGGCCAGCGTCTTGACGGCCATCGAGCCGGGCACGACGAGCGTGCGGACGCCGACCGTGCGGCCGCGCAGCACCTCGGCGGCCGCCTCGAGATCTTCGAGTCGGCCGTTGGTGCACGAGCCGATGAAGACGCGATCGACGGGCATGCCCGTCAGCGACTGCCCCGCCTGCAGGCCCATGTAGGCGAGAGCGCGCTCGTCGCCGTCACTCTGCGGCGCGGGCACGGTCTCGCTGATGGGGATCGACTGGCCGGGGTTCGTCCCCCAGGTGATGGCGGGGCTGATCGCATCGACATCGACGCGGATCTCCTGATCGAACGTCGCGCCCTCGTCCGTCACGTAGGAACGCCACTGCTCGACCGCCGCAGCGAAGTCCTGGGGCACGCACTCGCGACCCTCGAGGTAGGCGAACGTGGTGTCGTCGGCGGCCACCAGGCCGGCCCGTGCGCCAGCTTCAACGGTCATGTTGCAGACCGTCATGCGCCCCTCCATGGAGAGCTCGCGAATCGCACTGCCGGCGTACTCGATGAAGTGCCCCGTGCCGCCCGCCGTGCCGATCTGGCGAATCATCGTCAGCACGAGATCCTTGGCTGTGACGCCGTAGCCGCGCGTGCCGTCGAACGTGACGCGCATCGTCGGCTGTACCTTCTGCACGAGGCACTGGGTGGCCAGTACGTGCCCGACTTCGCTGGTGCCGATGCCGAACGCCAGCGCGCCGAACGCACCGTGCGTGGAGGTGTGCGAGTCGCCGCACACGATCGTCATGCCCGGCTGCGTGAGCCCGAGGTCGGGACCGATCACGTGGACGATGCCCTGGCCGAGCGAGCGGTACGGGCGCATCGGAATGCCGAACTCCTCGACGTTGCGCTCGAGGATCGCGACCTGCGCGCGCGCCATGTCGTCGACGATCGGCAGGCCGCGGTTGGCGGTCGGCACGGCGTGGTCGGCCGTGGAGATCGTGCGGTCGGGGCGCCGGACGCCGTGGCCGCCGAGACGCAGCTCGTCGAACGCCTGCGGGCTCGAAACCTCCTGCACGAGGTGCAGGTCGCAGAAGATCAGATCGGTGTCGACGAGATGCTCGTCCCAGATCTTCGCGATCGCGGTGCGTGGAGCCATGGCGACCATCGTACGCAATACCTCCGCTCCTTGCCAGATTTGATTTCACCCGCCACGATTGCGGCAGGAGAACGCTGGAGGAGGCTCGACATGGCTGGACGTCTGCAGGACAAGGTGGCACTGATCACGGGCGGTGGCTCGGGCATCGGCGAGGCCACGGCACACCGCTTTGCGGAGGAGGGTGCGAAGGTCGTGGTCGCCGATCTCAAGGTCGAGACGGCGCAGAAGGTCGCCGACGCGATCGGCGGTGAGGCGTTCGGCGTCGAGATCGACGTGACGGACCGTGCGTCCATCAAGCGCGTCGTCGAGGAGACCGTCGGCCGCTTCGGTGGCCTCGACACCCTCGTCTGCAACGCGGGCGTGACGATCGTCGGCAGCGTCATGGACCTCACCGAGGACGAGTGGGACAAGGAGCTCGACACGAACCTGAAGAGCGTCTTCCTCTGCGCGAAGGAGGCATGGGACCATCTGGCCGCACGCGGCGGCGGCTCGATCCTGTCGACCGCGTCGATGGCAGGCCAGTGGGCGATCCCGGCCGACGCCGCCTACTGCGCGTCGAAGGCGGGCCTGATCATGCTGACGAAGTGCATGGCCGTCGATGGCGCCAAGCAGAACATCCGCGCCAACTGCATCTGCCCGGGCTTCACGAATACCCCGATGATCGATGGCTACTTCAACGACCAGCCCGACCCGGCCGCCGCGCGGAAGTTCGCCGAGAACCTCCACCCCCTCGGCCGCCTCGGCGAGCCCGTTGACCACGCCAATGCGTTCGTCTACCTGGCATCCGACGAGGCCAACTGGGTGACGGGCACTGAGCTGAATGTCGACGGCGGGATCACCTGCGGGATCTGGGGCGGCTAGCCCTTCAGCTCGAGCAACACCTCGCCGTCGCGCGTCCACGTCTGCGTCATCGGCACCTTGGCCTGATGGAACAGCCCGAGCTGCGGACAACGGCGGTCCGACTCGCGCGCCAGCGCTTCGACGCGCTCGACGGCCTCCGGCGTCTGGACGCGCAGCTCGAGCCCGACGTGGAGGAACTGCGGCTGGCGATCGGGATCACCGTCGAGCAGCCCACGCAAATCGAGGTCGGACTGCGCGCGAATCTCGAGGCCATCGAGCTGGAAGCCCTGGTCCTGCGCGGTGATCGCGATCGCGACGTTGGCGCACGAGATCAGCGCGGCCAGCTGGTACTGCACCGGCGTCCAGCCCGTGTCGCCACCGGCGAGCTGGCCCGCCACGAAGTCGAGCGGCTCATCGGCCACGATCGGGTCGTGGTCCTTGACGGTCATGCGGCTCGCGAGCCCGCCGAGCGACGTCAGACGAACCTTGGTGATCGCGAGGTAATCGGGCTGCTCGTCGGCCACGACTAGTTGACCTCGACGCCCTCGGCCTCGCACTCGGCGAAGACCTCGCGCGCGATGCGGAAGCCCTCGACGCCCGCGGGGATGCCGGCGTAGATCGCCAGCTGGATCAGTGCGTCCTGAATCTCCGCCTTGGTCACGCCGTTGGTGATTGCGCCGCGCAGGTGAAGACGGAACTCGTGCATGCGGTTGAGCGAGCCGATCATCACCAGGTTCATCAGCGAGCGATCGCGCTTGCTCAGCGCCGAGCGGCCCCAGCCAGCACCCCAGCAGTACTCGGTGACCATGCGCTGGAAGTCCATCGAGAATTCGTCGGCGTTGGCCAGCGAACGCTCCACGTACTCCTCACCGAGGACCTCCTTGCGGATCCGCAGGCCAGTCTCAAACAGCTCGTCGCTCATCGGGTGTCTCCTCCCAATCGGTTGGCGGCACCCTAGCCGGACTCGGGCGTCAGGCAGCGGATGCAGCGGACCGGAGCGAGGCGTGAGTTACCCGAACATCGCGTGGGCATCACCGACGGCCTGCCAGTAGATTGACCGCCATGCCGAACCCCACGCTCCGTGCCGACCGCGCCTTCGGCGGACGCCGTGCGCGCATCGCAGCCGTGCTGATCGCCTGCGCAGTGCTCGCCGCAGCAGGTGCCGACATGGCATCCGCGGCCTTCGCGCCGGCGCAGACCATCACGACCGTCGGCGCGGGGAGCTACACCGTGCCGAGCGGCGTCAGCGTCTTGCGCGTTGAGGCCTTCGGCGCCAGCGGCGGGTTCTCCGGCGGAGGCGTCTCGGGCAGCAAGGGTGCCACGGTGACGGCGTATCTCGCCGTGTCGGCGGGCAACGTGCTCGCCTACAACGTCGGCGGCGCCGGCCGGAGCGCGATCAACAGCCAAACGGGCGGAGCGGGCGGTGACAACGGCGGAGCCGCGGGTGGCAACGGCACGACGGCCGGTGGCGGTGGTGGCGGCGGCGCAACCGATGTCAAAATCGGCGGCGTGTTCGCGGTGGTCGCGGGTGGTGGCGGCGGCTACAGCGGGAGCAACATCGCGGGCGGACAGGGTGGCGTACCCATTGGCTCCGGCGGCTCGGGCGTCGGCGGTGGCGGCGCCACACAGAGCATGGGCGGCAGCGCCGGTGGGACCGGGACTGCCGGACAGAACGCTGGCGGGGCGAGCATCAAGAGCGGCGGTGCAGGCGCCGGCGGCAGCGCCTACGGCGGCGGCGGTGGCGGAGGCGGATTGGCCAGCGGCGGTGGCGGTGGCAGCGGAGTCGGGAACTTCTCCGGTGGTGGCGGCGGCGGCGGTTCGAGTCTCGGCCCCGCTGTCTCCGGGGACCCGTTCTGGGCCGGCACCGCGACCACGTACGGCGTCGACGCCGCGGGCACCGGCAACTACGGCCCCGACAGCGGCACATGGAACGGCAAGCTCGTGATCACGCCGATGCCCAAGCAGCCGACGCAGGTCGACGTCTCCCCCTCCTACTCCACGCTGACGACGACCATCACGCCCGCCACCGATGGCGGCACCGCCGGGTCGTACAAGGTCTACGCCTACCCCAGCGGGGGCGGCCCGTCCGCCGGCACGTGCCTGATCGACGCAGCCGACTCGCCGCTGACGTGCCGTGTCCAGAACCTGACCAACGGCACGGCCTACGACGTCAAGGTCGAGGTCTACACGGGACCGCTCGCGGCGGGCCGGGGCTCGACGACCGGCATCGTGGCGGGACCGTGGACCTACGGACCGGTCACGGTCGACGCCTCCAGCGTGGCCACGCTGTCCGGGTTGAGCCTGGCCGGCGGCGGCTCCCCGGTCACCCTCACGCCGACGTTCGCCAGCGGCACGTCCACCTACACCGCCAGCGTCGACAACAGCGTCACGAGCGTCACCGTGACCCCGACCAAGGGGCAGACGAACCAGACGGTGCGCGTCAACGGCTCGTTCATCGCCAACAACAATCCCTCGGTGACCGTCAACCTGGCCGTCGGCGATACGACGATCACCACCCTCGTGACCGCGCAGGACGGGACGACGTTGCAGACCTACACCGTCGTCGTGACGCGCGCCGCTTCCGGTGGCGGAGGCGGTTCGGGCGGCGGTGGTTCCGGCGGCGGCACCTCCGGCGGCGGCTCCTCCGGCGGCGGCTCCTCCGGCAGCAGCTCAGCCAGTGGCGCTTCCACCACGACCGGCACAACGACCAAGAACCCCGACGGCTCCGGATCGTCAGCGACGTCGGGCACCGGCCCGAGCCCGACCCTACGTGTCACGAGCGCGACGACCGAGGGCTACGCGATCGTCACCGAAGTCGTCGCGGGCGCGCCCGGTGCGATCACGACGGTCGGAACCGTGCCCTCCGGCGCGATCGCCGGCACGCGCCGCGCCTGCGGGTCCCGCCTCAAGGTCAAGCGCGCCGGTCGGTACTCCGTGCTCTGCACGCTGTCAACCGCGGCCCAGGCAACGCTGGTGCACACCTCGCTGCGCGTGACCGTCACCACGACGCTGACGAACGCACGTGGCGCCAAGACCAGCAAGCGCACGGTCGTGACCTTCGCGGCGCGTGGACCGGGCGCCAGCAGCGTCACCGGCTAGACGCGCAGCTGCCGCGGTGACACGCCGCGCGCCATCCGCACACGGTCCGCGCACGAACTATCGGTAGACATTTGCTCCCCGAAGGTATTACGGACTAGGATCCACACCATGGCGATGACAGAGGCACAAGAGCACGAGTCCATGATCCGCGAAGGCGTTGCGGAGCTGTGCAAGCAGTTTCCCGGCGAGTATTGGCGCGAGTTGGACCGTGAGCAGGGGTATCCGACCGAGTTCGTGAAGCGGCTGTCTGATGACGGCTGGCTGGGCGCGCTGATTCCTGAGGAGTACGGCGGTGGCGGCCTCTCCGAGTCCGACGCCGCGATCATCCTCGAGGAGATCAACCACCAGGGCTGCAACGCCGGTGCCTGCCACGCCCAGATGTACATCATGGGCACCGTCCTGCGCCACGGCTCGGAGGAGCAAAAAGCAACGTATCTCCCCGGTATCGCCTCGGGTGAGATCCGCCTCCAGGCCTTCGGTGTGACCGAGCCTGACGCCGGCTCGAACTCGCTCGCCATCCGCACCCGCGCCGTTCAGCAGGACGACGGCACGTGGGTTGTCGACGGCCAGAAGATCTGGACCAGCCGCTTCTTCCACTCCGACATGATGCTGCTGCTCGCCCGCACGTCGGAGCCCGTCGAGGGCAAGCCCAAGTGGTGGGGCCTGTCGACGTTCCTCGTCGACCTGCGTGAGGCCGGCGACTCGATCGACGCGCGTCCGATCCGCACGATGATGAACCACGCGACGACCGAGGTGTTCATCAAGGGCCTCAAGCTCCCGGCCGACGCGCTGGTCGGCGAAGAGGGCATGGGCTTCAAGTACATCCTCGACGGCATGAACGCCGAGCGCATCCTGATCGCCGCTGAGTGCATCGGCGATGGCCGCTGGTTCATCGAGAAGGGGTCGGCCTACGCGACAGAGCGTGAAGTGTTCGGCCGCCCGATCGGCGCCAACCAGGGCGTGCAGTTCCCGATCGCTCGCGCCTACGCGGCCGTTGAGGCCGCCGACCTGATGCGCCGCCGCGCCTCCGAGCTGTTCGAGGCCGGCGAGCCCTGCGGTGCCGAGGGCAACATGGCGAAGCTGCTGGCCTCGGAGGCCTCCTGGCAGGCCGCCAACGCCTGCCTCGACGCGCACGGCGGCTTCGGCTTCGCCGAGGAGTACGACATTGAGCGCAAGTTCCGCGAGACCCGTCTCTACATGACGGCCCCGATCAGCAACAACCTCGTGCTCGCCTTCCTGGGCCAGCACGTTTTGAAGATGCCGCGCTCCTACTAGGGAGCACGTCAACCGCACACGGAGGAGAGAGCCATGTCGCAGGTCAATATCGACGGAGTCAACATTTGGTACGACATCCACGGCGACGGTGAGGAGCACCTGCTCCAGATCGGCGGCGCGGGCTTCGCCCACGAGAACTTCGGATTCGTCACGCACCTCATGACGCCGCACTTCAACGTCATCGAGATGGACCTGCGTGGCTACGGCAACTCGGATCGCCCCGAGCAGCACTACGACATGGACCTCTGGGCCGATGACCTCAAGGCGATCCTCGACGACGCCGGCATCAAGAAGACGCACGTGCACGGCACGTCGATGGGCGGCATGGTCTCCCTCGCCTTCGCCGGCCGTCACCCCGAGTACATCGATCGTCTCGTGCTCGACTGCCCGATGGCGAAGAGCGACTACATGGCGCGCGCACACTGGGACATCTGGGCCGCGCTCGCCCAGGCCCAGGGCATGGGCGGCCGCGGCCTGGCCCAGGAGATCGCAACGAAGTGCCTGTCGCGCGAGTTCCTCGACACGCCGGCCGGCGACGAGACCGTCGGGGTCATCCAGGGCGTCCTCGAGCGCAACTGCTCCGTCCCCGTGTTCACCGGCGCCTGCGCCGCGATGCGCGACATGGACCTGCGTCCGTACGCCGCGAAGGTGACCGCCCCCACGCTCGTCATGGTCGGCTCCGAGGACTGCCTCACGCCGATCGATGCGGGCCCGGACGGTGCCGGTGCGCGCTGGATCCACGAGAACATCCCCGGCTCCGAGTTCTACATCGTCGAGGGCTCCGGCCACACGAACCTGATGGAGCAGCCCGAGCTGTCCGCAGACGTCGTGATCCGGTGGTTCAAGGGCGAGAGCGTCGGCAACGCCTAGGTGACGCGGAGGCGCGACATGGGTGGGTGGATGCTCCAAAGGGGTCAGACCTTTCTGGAGCATCGCCCGAATGCGGCAACGACCTTCGCAACGGCGTGCTGCGATGCTCCAGAAAGGTCTGACCCCTTTGGAGCATCCCTCACGGCGCGCAGGCAACGCCTCCGCGAGGGCGCCTGATGGATACCGTCAATCTGGGAGGAACGGGACTCCGCGTCTCGCGCGCCTGCCTGGGCACGATGACGTTCGGCCGCCAGGCCGACGAGGCCGAGGCGACGCGCATCGTCGATAGGGCGCTCGACGCGGGCGTGACGTTTCTCGACACGGCCGATGCGTATCCGATTCCGCCCGATATCGAGACGAATGGTCTGACCGAGGAGATCCTCGGGCGCATCATCGCGGGGCGGCGCGACCGGGTTGTGCTGGCCACGAAGTGCCACTTCCCGATGGGCCCCGCAGCGCATCAGCGCGGCAACGGGCGGCTGCACATCCGTCGCAGCGTCGAGGCCAGCCTGCGGCGTCTCCAGACCGACTGGATCGATCTGTTTCAGGTGCACCAGATGGATCCGAACACGCCCGTCGAGGAGACGCTCGACGGGCTCGAGGATCTGCGTCGCGAGGGCAAGATCCTGTACGGCGGCTCATGCAACTTCAGCCCGGTCAAGACGGCCGAAGCGGCGATTGCCGCGGCGCGTCTGGGCGTCGAGGGCTTCGCCTGCCTGCAGCCGCGCTACAACCTGCTGCACCGCCACTGCGAGCACGCGATCTTCCCGCTGGCCGAGGCCGAGGGCATCGGCGTGATCTCGTACAACCCGCTGGCCGGTGGCTTCCTCACGGCCAAGCACCGTGGCCGTCGTCCCGATGAGGATCCTCCCGAAGGCCGCTTCTCGCTACCGGGCATGAGCGGCAACACGTACCGCCGTCGCTACTGGAACGAGACGATGTTCGAGAAGTCGGAGCGCATCTTCGCGATCTGCGACGAGGCGGGCCTCGAGCCGGCGCGCGTCGCCGTCGGCTGGGTGCTCGCACAGTCGGCCGTGACCGCGCCGATCCTCGGCGCCTCGAACGCCGCGCAGCTCGACGACGTCCTCCCCGCCTTTGAGGAGCCGCTCGGCGACGACATCCTCGCCGCGCTCGACGAGGCCACCCGCGACGCCACGCTGGAGTGGGCGCAGTGAGTGGGCACGACGACGCGATCACGGAACTGCTGACCGAGCTCGGCGAGCAGCTCGAGGTGCAGCGGGTCACGCTCCGCCTGCCGTCCGACGACAGCGTGTTCCCGATCGCCTACGAGTGGTGCTCACCTGGCACGCACTCAATCCGCGACACGCCGCGCCTCGACATGTCGAAGCAGCCGGTGGTGCTCAAGATGCAGGCCGGGGCCAGCCAGGTCGTCGAAGACGACTGCGCCTCCGCGACCGATGACGCCGGCTACCACGAGATGCGCGAGATGTTCGGCGGGCTGAAAGCGCAGATGGTGACTGCCAACCGCGACGAGGCCGGCGACATCGTCGGGCTCCTGTCCGTCCACGACCTGACCGCGCCGCGCGTGTGGAGCGAGGCGGAGAGGCGCTGGGCCCGCGAGACCGCCGACCAGCTGCAGGATCTGGTGGGCTGATGGCCGAGCATCGCCTCGACCCGCCAGTCCGCAAGCGCCTCGTCGACGCGCCGGAGACCGGGCACAACCGCTGGCACCCCGATATTCCGCCCGCGCTCGAGGTGAAGAGCGGCGACGAGATCCTCGTGGACTGCCGCGACGGCATTGACGGGCAGATCCTGCCGACGATGAGCGATGCGGATTTGGCGAACGTCGACTTCGACGCGCCGCACCCGATGACGGGACCGATCTACGTGAAGGGCGCCAAGCCCGGCGACGTACTGCAGGTCGACATCCTCGACGTGCGTACCGACACCTTCGGCTCGACCGCGATCGTGCCGGGCTTCGGTCTGCTGGCCGACCGCTTCCCTGATTACTTCCTCGTCACGTGGGGCCTGCACGACGGCTGTGCCACGAGCGGCCGCATCCCGGGCGTCAGCATCCCTGCGGACCCATTCGTCGGCGTGATCGGTGTGGCCCCGTCGGCCGAGCGCCTGGCCTTCTGGAACACGCGTGAGGCCGCGGTCAACGCGCTGCCGCCCACCGCCCACAGCGCGATCCCGGCGACGGAGCCGATCGCCTCGACCGGCGCACGCACGATCCCGCCGCGCGAGCTCGGCGGGAATCTCGACGTGCCGCAGGTGCGCGCTGGCTCCAGCATCTTCTTCCCCGTCGACGTCCCCGGCGCCCTGCTCTCACTCGGCGACGTGCACTTTTGCCAGGGCGACGGCGAGGTCTGCGCCTTTGCGATCGAGACGCACGGCCAGGTCCGCATCCGCGTCTCCGTGTTGCGTGACGTCAAGCATCGCCCGAACACGCCGCTGATCGAGTCGACCGAGCCCGCCTTCCGCGCGCGGCGCCACGTGAGCACCACGGGCCTGCCGATCGACGCGCAGGGCCAGATCCGTCCGATGGACACCACGCTGGCCGCGCAGAACGCCATCGAGGCGATGATCCAGTGGCTGGGCGACGAAGTCGGCCTCAGCCGCGAGCAGGCCTACGTGCTCTGCTCCGCCACCGTCGATCTCCGCATCTCGGAGATCGTCGACGTACCGAACCCCGTCGTGTCGGCCCTGTGCCCGCTCGACATCTTCACCGAGATCCGCGAGACCCGCGGCTAAATCGAACACCACCAGGAGGAACCAAACATGGGCGTTGTCAAGGGCTGGGAAGGCCGCTTCTACGAGGACTTTGAAATCGGCGACGTGTACCGCAGCCGCATGGGCCGCACGATCTCTGAGGTCGACAACACGTGGTTCACGAACCTGACGATGAACACGAACCAGTCGCACTTCAACGCGCCGTTCGCCGAGGCCTCGCCGTTCGGCAAGATTCTCGTCAACTCGGCGTTCACGATCGCGCTCGTCACGGGACTCTCGGTGACGGACGTCTCGGAGAACGCGATGGCGAACCTCGCGTGGGACGACATCAAGCTGCCCAACCCGGTCTTCGTCGGCGACACCCTGTGGTGCGAATCCGAGGTTCTCGAGAAGCGCGAGTCGTCGAGCCGCCCGTACGTCGGCATCGTCGGCATCCGCTCGCGTGGCCTCAACCAGCGCAAGGAGGTCATCTGCGAGTTCCGCCGCAAGATGATGATCTACAAGCGTGAGGGCGCCAAGAGCCCCGAGGTCTTCCCCATCACGGACACGGACTGGACCGTCTGATGCACGACCGGGCACACCTCAAGCAGGCGCCAGGCGCGTACTTCGACGCCGTCGACGCGAAGGACATGGACGGTGCGCTGTCCTTCTTCGCGCCGGACGCCACGTTCACGATCCAGAGCGCCCACATCACGTTCGAGGGGCACGACGGGATCCGCAGCATGTTCGAGAACTTCTTCGGCGACTACTCCCACATCGAGCACAACATCACGAACATCGTGGTGGACGAGGCCGAGGGGAAGGCGTCGACGGAGCAGTCGTGCCCGCACGTCAAGACCGATGGTGAGCTCGACCACGTGATCACGTGCAACTTCTTCAGCTTCGATGAGGCGGGGAAGTTCAAGCGCGTGATCGTGTGGATCGACGGCGCCTCGCCACTGAGGGACTGATCGATGTCCCTCCGCGCGCGGCTCCAGAGCGGCGAGATCCTCGTCGCCCCCGGTGCGTATGACGCCCTCACGGCCCGCCTGCTCGAGCAGGCGGGCTTCGAGGCCGTCTATCGCGGAGGCTATGCGGCATCGGCCGCGGCGTTCGCCCTGCCCGATCTCGGCATCACGACGCTGACCGACATGGTCGATCACCTTCGTCGCATGACGAACGCGATCGACGTGCCCGTCATCGCCGACGCCGATACCGGCTACGGCGAGGTGCCCCAGGTCGTGCACACCGTCCACGAGCTTGAGGCCGCCGGCGCGGCCGCAATCCAGTTCGAGGACCAGGTGTTCCCGAAGCGCTGCGGACATATGGAGGGCAAGAAGGTCATCCCCGCCGAGGAGATGGTGATCAAGCTCCGCGCCGCGCTTGACGCACGTCGTAACCCGGAAACCGTGATCATCGCGCGCTCCGACGCGACGGCCGTGACCGGTCTCGACGACGCGATCGCGCGGTCCCGCATGTACGCCGATGCGGGAGCCGACGTGATCTTCATCGACGCGCCGACCTGCGAGGACGACCTCAAGGCGATCGCCAACGGTGGCATTAACGCCGTCCTGATGGTGAACGTCTCGGAGTACGGCATGACGCCTGACCTTGGTGCACAGCGCTTCCAGGAGCTCGGGTTCGGGCTCGTGATCTACCCTTCCTCCACGCTGTTTGCCGCCGCACAGTCGACGAAGGACCTCGCCGCGCAACTGAAGGCCGACGGCTCGACCGTCGCGTCGGTGCCGCGCATGATGCCCTTCGACGAGCTCAATGACATCCTCGGCAAGGATCAGTGGGATTCCCTCGAAGACAACCTGCGAGGCACTACGTGAGCACCGAGCGAATCAGCGTCCTGCACGTCCCGTCGATCGCGCTCGGCCCCGGTGCCGCGCTCGAGGCGGGTCATCATCTCAAGCTGCTCGGCGCGACGCGCGTCTTTCTCGTCACCGACGTCTTCCTGCTGCAGAGCGGCATGGTCGCCCCGATCGAGGCGGCCGTCCGCGCCGACGGCCTTGACGTCGTGACGTATGCGGTGCCAACGGGCGAGCCCACCGAAGACTCCATGCGCGAGGTCGCCGAGGCCTGCGTCGCCTCCGGTGCCGACGGCGTGCTTGGTGTCGGAGGCGGTTCCGCCCTCGACTCGGCCAAGGTCGCCGCGCTGATCGCCACGCACGGCGGCACGCTCCGCGATTGGATCAACGCGCCGCTTGGGGGCGCTCGCGTCCCGCCCGGACCGCTGATGCCGGTGGTGGCGGTGCCAACGACGTCCGGCACGGGTTCCGAGGTGACGGCCGTCGCCGTCCTCGACCTGCCGAGCGACAAGGTCAAGACCGGTATCGCCCATCCGTTCCTGCGCCCGAACGTGGCGCTCTGCGACCCCGAGTTGACGCTCGGCCTGCCCGCCCCGATCACGGCCGCCTCTGGCATCGACGCGCTGCTGCACGCAGCCGAGGCGTACACGTCGATCTCGTACCTCGAACGAGCAAAGCCCGAGCACGCCGGCGCGCGCCCGAACTACCAGGGCGCCGCACCGATGGCGGATATCTGGGTGGCCGAGGCGATCTCGCTCGTCGGCAAGCATCTACGACGTGCCGTCGAGGACGGCTCCGACATCGAGGCGCGTGAGGGCATGATGCTGGCCGCAACGGCTGCCGGCATCGGGTTCGGCAACGCGGGCGTTCACATCCCCCATGCCTGCTCGTACCCGATCGCGGGCCTCAAGCACGCATGGTCGCCGCCGGGCTATCCGGGTGAGGCGAAGTTCGTGCCGCACGGTCTGGCCTGCGCGATCACAGCGCCGGCCGCCTTCCGTGTGATCGCCGACGCCGTCCCGGAGCGCTCGCGCCGCGCCGCCGAGCTCCTGACCGGGAAGCCGGTTGCGGCAGACGACACCGACGCCCTGGCGCGTGCCGTCGCCGAGTTGATGGCCGACATCGGCTGCCCCACCACAATCACCGAGGTGGGCTACACCGAGGCCGACATCCCCGATCTCGTGGCAGGCGCCATGCTCCAGCAGCGCCTGCTGGCCTGCGCACCGCTGCCGGTTGGCGAGGCCGAGCTCGAGCGCGTCTTCCGCGACTCGCTGTAGCGTCCGGATGCTCCAAAGGGGTCAGACCCTTTTGGAGCATCCACGAACGCTCGTCACAGAATCTCCGCCTCAAATGCGCCAAAAGGGTCTGACCCCTTTGGAGCATCCAGCCCCTCACGGGTCCATGCTGGCGACGGGCCGCCACGCCACGAACGCGGATACGAACGCGAAGAGCCCCAGTGCGGCAAAGGCGACGCCACCAACTTCGTGGTCCATCATCAGGCCCGCGAACGGCGTCAGGATCAGCGCGAAGACGGCGCCCGTCATATTGACGAACGCGATTGCCGCCGCCGGGTAACGCGGTTCGGCACGCACCGACAAGACGAAGATGGCACTGAACGGCAAGGCGTAGCCGATGCCGATGAAGATCGATTCGATCGCCGCCAACCATGTCGGTGGCTGCAAGGCGAGCAGCCCGAGGGCCACAGCCGACATGATCGCGGCACCGGGCCCGAGGATCCGCCACGACACGCCGCGGGCAAACAGCGCACCACCGATTGGCCGGAAGACCGCGGCGATTGCGAGCAGCATGAACCCGATCGCGCCAGCCAGGAACGTCGAGGCATGCCCATTGACGAGATGCGTGACGATCCATGCGCCCATCACGAGACTCGCGCCGAACGACGCCGAGTGAATCATCGCGAGGCGCCACAGCGGGCCCGAGCGGAGCACTGCGCCGAGGTGGTCGATGGCGTTGCCGGTGGCCGGTCGTGGCTCATCGTTGTCCTTCGGTCCGAGCAATGAGCCGAGCACGGCGATACCAGCGGCGATCACGAAGCTCCAGCGCCACGAGGCTCCCGACGACTCAAGCCCGGCGCCGACGACCAGCGCGAGCCCGAGCCCAAGGGTCGCCGCGCCACCGAAGATGCCGGCGAGGAAGGCTCCGCCGAGACGGCGCGTCCCCTCAAGTCCGCCGACGAAGACGGGGCCCGTGCCGATGCCGACGATGAGTCGCGCAACCCCGATCATCCAGAACACCGGGCTGATCGCCGCGAGCAGATTCGCTGCCGCTACCAGGATGAAGGCCCACCGCACGAGCCGGAGCGGGCCGTAGCGCTGGGCGGGCACCGCGGCGGGCAGCTGCGACAGCGCGTGCGTGACGAGGAGGAGCGTCGTCAGCAGCCCGACCGCGCCGAGGGTCACCGCAAACGAGCTCGCCAGCTGCCGAGCAATCGGACCGATGATCGCGAAGTTCCAGCCGATACCGAGCGCGATGACCACAACGCGCGCCATCAGCGTCCACGACGGGCGGTCAGATACAGCGGAATGCGACAAGGTCAATTCGAGCCGATGGTTTGACACCGGCACCCGAGGCACTCTATAACGCCTGCTGCGCGGAGGATTTACGGCGCACGATTTTTCGTGCCTCGTCCTCTGCTCGGAGAGAATCAACCGGAGGAGCGGGATGAAGCGCATCGGAGTCGACGTCGGAGGAACGTTCACCGACTTGATCTACGTCGATGATGAGAAGGGGACTGTGCTGGTGCACAAGACGCCGTCGACACCGGCGGACCCCTCCATCGCGACCGTCGACGGCATCTCGACGCTGTGCCAGATGGCCGGCATCAAGCCGTCTGAGCTGGATCAGGTCTTCCACGGCACGACCGTGGCCACCAACATCGTGATTGAGCACAACGGCGCCAACGTCGGCATGATCACGACGAAGGGCTATCGCGACATCATTCACATCGCGCGGCACAAGAAGCCGATGAACTTCTCGCTGTGGCAGAACCTGCCGTGGCAGGCGTTCCCGATCGCGCGCCGCCGCAACCGCCTGACGGTCAACGAGCGCATCCTCGCCGACGGCTCCGTCCAGATCCCGCTGGACGACCGCGAGGTCCGCGCCCAGGTCCGCAAGCTGAAGAAGGCTGCCGTCGACTCCGTCGCCGTCTGTCTCCTCTTCTCGTTCCTGAACGACGAGCACGAGAAGCGCGTCGCCGCAATCGTGCGCGAAGAGTTCCCGCAGGCCTACATCTCGGTCTCCTCCGAGGTCATTCCGCAGTACCGCGAGTACGAGCGCTTCTCGACCGTTGCGCTCAACGCGTTCGTCGGCCCGAAGGTCTCGAACTACGTGCGCCGTTTCGACGCCGAGCTTCGCAAGATGGGCGTCAAGACGGGCATCCAGCTGATGACCAGCGCCGCCGGTGTGGCGACGCCCGAGGCGGCCTCCGAGCGCCCGGTCAACCTGCTGATGTCGGGTCCGATCGCCGGCGTCGTCGGCGGCATCTGGGCCGGCCGTGTCGCGGGTGAGCGCAACGTCATCACCCTCGACGTCGGTGGCACCTCTGCCGACATCGGTCTCGCGCAGGACGGCAAGCTGCGCATGAAGCACCTGCTCGACACGAAGGTCGGTCCGTACCAGGCCATGATCCCGATGGTCGACGTCGACACCATCGGTGCCGGCGGCGGTTCGATCGCGTACGTCGACTCCGGCGGCATCTTCCGCGTCGGCCCCCGCTCGGCCGGCGCCATGCCGGGCCCGGCGGCCTACAACCAAGGCGGCACGGAGCCGACGGCGACCGACGCGATCATCGCGCTCGGCTGGCTGCGTCCCGAGTTGTTCCTCGGCGGCAAGAAGGACCTTCGCGTCGACCTCGCCCGCAAGGCTGTCGAGACGAAGATCGCCAAGCCGCTGAAGCTCAGCACCGAGGAGGCCGCCCTCGGCATCTTCAAGGTGCTCGTGCACTCGATGGTCGACGCCATCGAGCAGTCGTCGGTCCGCAAGGGCTTCGACCCGCGCGAGTTCGCGCTCGTCGCCGAGGGTGGCGGTGGCCCGCTGTTCGCAAGCCACATCGCACCCGAGGTCGGCGTCAAGCACGTCCTCGTGCCGAACTACCCCGGCATCACGGCGGCCCTCGGCCTGCTCACGACGGACATGGTCTACGAGTACACGAAGACCTCGTACGTGATGTGCTCGCAGCTCGAGACCGACGCCAAGGCAGCCGCCAACCTCGAGAAGCAGTTCGCTGCCCTCGAGAAGGAGGCCATGCGCCAGTTCAGTGTCGACAAGATCGACAAGAAGCGCATCCGCCTGGAGCGTATCGTCGACGCCCGCTACGAGGGCCAAGGCTACGAGCTCCGCGTTGACGCCCCCGCTGGCGGTCCGATCGACGCCAAGTGGCTCAAGGCCGTCAAGAACGAGTTCCACGCCGCGCACGAGAAGGAGTTCTCGCGCCGCTTCGAGGACGTCGATGTGCAGATCGCGAACATTCGCGTCCGCGCCATCGGCCAGATGCCGGGCCTCAAGCCCGTCAACGTGAAGAAGGGCACGGCCACGCCGCCGAAGGGCGCGCTGAAGCTGACGGCCGACGCGTGGTTCGAGAAGAACGGCAAGCTTACGAAGGTCAAGACGAAGTTCTACGAGCGGACGGAATTGCTCGCCGGCAACAAGATCCAGGGCCCGGCGATCATCACCCAGTTCGACTCGACAAGCGTCGTCCCTCCGGGCTACTCGGCCGAGGTCGACAAGCACGGCAACCTGATCATCAAGTACTCCGCTGCAGTGGCCAAGGCCGCTGAGAGCGGTCACTAACCCCACCTGCGAGAGAAGAGGCATTCCTAATGGCTGATCTGCCTGAAGTCGGCATCAACCCCGGTAAGCCCACCCGCAAGCGGGTGCCGGTTGATCCGATCACACTGCGCGTCCTCGGTGGCGCGTTCGACGCCATCGCCCAGGAGATGGCGGGCGTCCTGTTCCGCATGTCCTACTCGTCGATCATCCGCGAGTCCGAGGATCTCGGCGCGGGCCTGTTCGACGCTGAGGGTCGTGAGCTCTGCGAGTCCGAGTCCACCCCGATGCACATCGGCTCGCTGCCGTGGTACATCCGCGGCTTCCTTCATCGGATCGACAAGAACGAGCTGAAGGAAGGCGACGTCATCATTCACAACCACCCGTACCTCGGCGCGTCGCATACGCCCGACATCGCGGTGGCTGTGCCGATCCTCTGGAAGGGCGAGCTGATCGGCTTTGCGGCCGTGACCGCTCACGTCGCCGACGTCGGTGGCTCCTACCCGGGCATCAACGCCGACGCGTTCGACATGTACGCGGAGTCGAAGATCTACAACGGTCTCAAGTGGTACGAGGCTGGCGAGCTCAACGAGGATCTCGACCGGATGGTGTTCGACAACGTCCGCACCGAGACGATGAACCGCGGCGACATGGAGGCCATGAAGGCGGCCTGCATCCTCGGCCGTGACCGCTTCTACCGCCTCCTCGAGAAGTACGGCGCCGACACCTGCATGTCGGCTGCGTACGACTGGATGGACTACTCGGAGAAGCGCCTCCGCGACGAGATCAAGAAGCTCCCCGACGGCGAGTACGTGGCGCCGACGGCCTGGCTCGACGACGACGGTCGCAACCGCGACGTGCGTCTGCGGGTGGAGACGAAGATCATCGTCAAGGGCGATCACGTGACGGTCGACCTGACTGGGTCGAACGCCGAGGTTCCGACGGGCTACAACGTGCCGTTCGAGGGGTCGCTGCTGGTTGCGGCGTACTTCGCGATCCGCACGATCCTGCTCGATCAGGACCGCCTCGACGAGCCGGTGCCGCAGAACGACGGCATCTTCCGCTGCGTCAGCGTGATCGCGCCGAAGGGCTCGATCTTCAACCCGAACTTCCCGCGCGCCTGCTTCTCGCGCTTCAACCAATGCCAGCGTGTCGTGGACAACACGATCGTGGCCCTGTCGAAGGTCGTGCCGGATCTGGTGACGGCGGGCAACTCCGCCGCGATCCACTTCTGCTCGTACGCGGGCTTCATCCCCGAGAAGGGCGAGTACTGGCTCTACCTCGAGGTGAACGAGGGCTCGTACGGCGGACGCAAGGGTCGCGACGGCATGGACTCCGTCGACTGCCTCATGGCCAACACGCGCAACAATCCCATCGAGGAGCTCGACATGCGCTTCCCGATGCGGACGGAGCGCTACGAGCTGCGTGACGAGCCGGCGGCGCCGGGTCAGTGGCGTGGCGGTATCGGCATCGTGCGCACGAACCGGTTCCTTGAGCCGGGCGCGTACTCCTGCGAGGGCGATCGCCACAGCGATCCCCCGCGTGGCATCTTCGGTGGCTACGACGGCCTGCCGGCGATGGTCCGCCACCACAAGGCTGGCGGCGGCTTCGAGGAGATCCCCGCGAAGGTGACGGGTCTCATGTGCGAGGCCGGCGACGCGATCCAGCTGATCGAGCCCAACGGCGGTGGCTACGGCAACCCGCTCAAGCGCGACCCGAAGCTGGTCGTCGAGGACATCCTCGACGACTTCACGACCGTCGAGCTGGCCCGCGAGGCGTACGGCGTCGTCGTCGATCCCAAGACGCTCGCGATCGACCTCGCGGCAACGAAGAAGCTGCGCGCCCGCCTGCTCAAGCAGCGTGGCCGCAACTTCCAGGGCGAGCTGCTCTCCCTGGTCAAGCTGCCGCACCGCATGGCCGTGTCGCCGCACAAGGCGGCTGCCAAGCCGAAGCGCAAGAAGGCGGCTACCCGCCGCTAAGCACGAGCGAACGAGGGGGCGGCGGCTCGCGCCGTCGCCCCCTTTTTTCTTGCCCGAACCGTCGTATCTCGCACCCCTCCTCCCGACTAGGCTCCCATTCATGCGCAGACCACTCGAAGACGTCACCATCCTCGCCGTCGAGCAGTACGGCGCGGGCCCTTGGGGCACCGTGCACCTTGCCGACCTCGGCGCTCGCATCATCAAGATCGAGGACCCGACCAGCAAGGGCGACATCGGCCGCTACGTGCCGCCGTTCCAGGAGGGTGAGGACTCCCTCTTCTTCGAGACGTTCTGCCATAACAAGGAGTCGATCTCGCTCCAGCTGCGCTCGCCCGAGGGCCGCGCGACGTTCGAGCGCCTCGTCCCCCACGCCGACGCGGTCTTCTCGAACCTGCGCGGCGACGGTCCGGCGAAGCTGAAGATCCTCTACGACGACCTCAAGCACCTCAATCCCGCGATCGTCTGCGCGTCGCTGACCGGCTTCGGCATGACGGGTCCGCGCGCGGCCGAGGGCGGCTACGACTACATCGCGCAGGGCATGGCCGGCTGGATGAGCCTGACGGGCGATCCCGATGGTCCGCCGACCAAGTCGGGCCTGTCGCTCGTCGACATGTCCACGGGCTACGCGGCCGCGCTGGCGATGATGTGCGCCCTCTGGCGCGCGCGGCGCGACGGCGAGGGCTGCGACGTCGACGTCTCGCTGTTCGAGACCGCGTTCAACCTCGACATGTACGTCTCGACGTGGCATCTGTCGCGCGGCTGGGAGCCGATCCGCACGCGCAACTCGTCGCACCCGTCGATCGTGCCGTTCGGCAACTTCCCGACGGCCGACGGCTGGGTCGTGATCGCCTGCGCCAAGCAGAAGTTCTTCGAGAACCTTGCTCGCGCGATCGGCGTCGAGTGGATGCTCGAGGACGAGCGCTACAACACGATGGCCGCCCGTCTCGAGAACCGTGACGACTGCACGGCCGAGCTCGAGAAGGCCCTGTCGACGAACACCACCGCCCACTGGGTGAAGGTGCTCGCCGAGGCCGACGTGCCGAGCGGACCGATCTACTCGATCGCCGAGGCCGCCGCCGACCCGCAGACGATCGCGCGCGATCTGATCGCCGAGACCGAGCATCCGGTGCTCGGCACGGTGCGCCAGATCCGTTCGCCGCTGCGCATGCCGGGTGCCGCCGAGGAGCTCAAGCCTGCGCCCAAGCGCGGCGAGCACACGCGTCAGGTCCTGACGGAGCTGGCCGGCATGGACGAGTCCGAGATCAACGCACTGGCCGAGGCGGGAGCCTTCGGCGACGTGGAGGTATGACGATGGCGAAGAACGTGACGATCGATCGCGAGCGCTCGTATCAGCGCATCGAGAACGACATCGAGACCCTTGCCGGTCCCGACTTCACGGAGACCGACGAGGCGATCCGCCGCTACGCCTACACCGACGTCTACGAGAACACGCTGCAGTACTTCACGCGCGAGCTCGAGGCGATCGGCTTCACCGTGTGGCGCGATCCGGTCGGCACGCTGATCGCCTCGAACGTGCCCAAGGGCGAGCCTGCCTTCGGCATCGGCTCGCACTGCGACTCGAACCGCAACGGCGGCAAGTACGACGGCACGCTCGGCGTCGTCACCGCCCTCGAGGTCTGCCGCCTGGCCCAGGAGTCGGACCAGCACATCCCGCTGCGCCTGATCAGCTTCCTCGAGGAGGAGGGCTCGGGCTTCGGCCAAATGCTGCTCGGCTCGCGGATCATGCTGCAGCGCGTCACCGAGGAGGAGCTGAAGACCACGATCCTCGCGCCGGACGGCACGTCGTTCTGGGACTCGGCGAAGGCAGCGGGCTACGAGCCCGAGCGCTGGCAGGAGTCGATCAGCGAGATCGACGGTCTGACCGGCTGGATCGAGGTGCACATCGAGCAGGGTCGTGTCCTGCAGGACACGAACAACCGCATCGGCGTCGTCCATGCGCTGCCGGGCTATGTTCACGGCGACTTCCACTTCACGGGCCGCGCCGATCATGCGGGTGCGACGCCGATGGACTTCCGCGTCGACGCCGCGATCCCGGCTGCTGAGACGATCCTCGAGGTCGAGCGCCTCGCCAACGAGATCGGCAAGACGACGGTCGGCACGACGGGCGAGCTCGAGACGCACCCGTGCCTGATCAACGTCGTGCCGGGTAGCGTCCGCGTCTCGCTCGACACGCGCTCGGTCACGGGCGGCCACGTGGAGCTGCGCGACCGCATCGTGCCCTACGCGAAGGAGCGGGCCGAGGCCCGTGGCGTCGGCTTCGAGTGGGTCGAGCGCCAGGCCCTGCCTATCACCCCGATGAACGACGAGATCGTCGAGGCGCTCCGCCAGGAGGCCGAGGCCACGGGCGAGCCGTTCATGGTGATGCCCTCGGGCGCGGCCCACGACACGATGTGCGTGGCCGACAAGGTGCCGACGGCGATGGTCTTCGTGCCCTGCGTCGACGGCCTCTCGCACACGCCGCTCGAGGACTCCGACACGCGCGACGCGGCCCTGGCCGCCGAGATCGTGCTCGGGGCGATCATCGCGCTGCAGGGCTAGAGGTCGAGCACCAGCCGCTCGCCCTTGGCGCGCGACACGCAGATCATCATCACGTCGTTCGAAGCCTTCTCGTCATCGTCGAGAACGTCGTCGCGATGGTCGACCTCGCCTGCCAAGACGTTGGTCTCGCACGTCCCGCAATTGCCCTCGCGACAGGAGTTGAGGACGCGCCGACCCGAGGCCTCGATCGCCTCCATGATCGTCTGGTCGGCGCCGACCTCGAGCTCGCTGCCGTCGTTCAACTCGACGATGAACGCATGGTCTGCCACGCCGTCATTGTCCCACAGCGGCCGTAGCGCAGCGGGTATCGTGGACCACGATGGATGCAGCGCACGACGCACCGCACGGCGCCACCGAGCCCGCCCCCGGGATCGCGGCAATCGGTGACGACCCCTGGTCGATTCCGAACCTGACGGATCCGTACCCGCTGTTCGCGCGTATGCGCGACGCCGGCCCCGCTGTGTGGCTCGAGCAGTACGGCGTGCACGCGTTTACGCGCTTCGAGTCGATGCGTGAACTGCTCGTCGACCACGAGACGTTCATCTCCAGCGCGGGGGTCGGCCCGACCAACCTGCACATCACGCCGAACTGGCGCCCCCAAGGCATCCTCGAGTCCGATCCGCCACGCCACACGCCGATGCGCACGGCCATGACGTCAGTGATCGCGCCGCGCAAGATGCGGCAGCTGCGGCCGGGCTTCGATGCATACGCCACCGAGCTGACCGACGCCGTGCTCAGCGGTGCGTCAATCGACCTCGTCCACGACCTCGCCGAGGAGTTCACCCTGCGCGTCTTCGGCGATGCCGTTGGCATCGGCCGCGAGGGGCGCCGCGAGAACCTGCTCACGCACGGCGCGATGAACTTCTCGTACTTCGGGCCCGACAACGACCTCCACCGCCAGCATGTCGAGGCGGGTGCCGGGACGCCCGAGTGGGTGCTCGCCAACTGCGAGCGCAGCGTGCTCACGCCCGACGGCATGGGCGCGCAGATCTGGGAGCAGGCCGACGCGGGCGTGATCCCGCCTGAGCAGGCCACGCTGCTGATCCGCGCGATGCTCTCGGCCGGGCTCGACACCACCGTCTTCGCGATCACCAACACGCTGCTGCTTCTCGCCCACCACCCGGAGCAGTGGGCCAAGGTCCATGCCGATCCGTCACTGATGAAGTTCGCGATCGACGAGGCGCTGCGCTACGAGTCGCCCTTCACCTGCTTCTTCCGCACCACGAGCCGCGATGTGGTGCTGGACGGCGTGCAGTTGCCGGCTGGCTCCAAGCTCGTCGTCTTCCTCGGTGCGGCCAACCGCGATCCGCGCCGCTGGGGCGACACCGCCGACCAGTTCGACATCGATCGCGACACGGGCGGCCAGCTCGCGTTCGGCATGGGCATTCATCAGTGCGTTGGCCAGCCCATCTCGCGCCAGGAATCACAGGCGCTGCTCGAGGAACTGGCGCGCCGCGTGGCCTCGATCGAGTTGACGGCCGCGCCGACGCTCTACCTGCACAACACGCTGCGCTCGTGGTCGAGCGTGCCGGTGCGGCTCACACCGGCCTGACCGACCTCATACGGCCGACTGGATCGTCCAATCCTCGGTCCAACGCGCGAGAGCCTCGAGGCACGACATGTCAATCACGCCAACGATCTTTTGCACGCGAGCAACGTCGATCGTGCGGGGCTGCTCCGTCATGGCGTATGTCGTTTTGGCGAGTCCCGTGGGTCCTTCGAGTTCGACATGATTCGGCCACCCGCGGTCGACCGTGGTGCCGGGCAGCACGACGGCCAGTCCAGGCGTAATCGCGAGATGATCGAGACTCGAAACGACCACCGCGGGGCGTCGACCGCTCTGCTCCTTGCCAACGCCGTCACCGAAGTCAGCCCAGACGACGGTGCCGGGGGTGAGGGCGCCTACCACCCCTCGAGCCCATCGCCAAGCGCGCGGTCCCAAATCTTGGTTTCCTCGCGATACGCCTCGAGAACCTCCGGCGATGCGGCCCGCATGGCGGCCGCGGCCCGCGCCATGCGGTCACGACGGTCGTGCTCCTTCATCAAGCGCGTGAGAAACTCGTTGACCGTCAAGTTCTGCGCCTGCGCGGCCGTGCGGATGCGCTCGCGCAGCGCGCGCTCCACTTTGATTGTCGTGTCGAGAGCCATAGGCAGAAGCATACTCTCGGTAGCAGGTGTCGTCATGGCACCAGCATGCACCAGGAGCGCCACAGCTCGACGCGCAGATCGAGAACGCACGCACACGCAACTGCACCCGTTCCGCTTCGAGGGCGCGACAAGCCACACACAGCAGCTTCCTAGTGCGTTCTCTTCGCGACGAGGCGACCACGAATGGCCCTAACGAATACTTATGGAGCCCATAAGCAATCGTGTAGAGTCCTTCGCATGTGCGATACGCAGCATCTCCTCCACTCCCATCACCACGGCCCGGAGTTCATCCTCGATACGCCGCACATGCGCGAGTTCATCGATGAGGTCAAAGCCGCGATCGCCGAGGGTGGCCGCGTGGAGGACGCCATCGAGCGTCTGAAGCCGTCGTTCACCCGCCTGATGGACGACCCAGACTGGCTGCCCGACGAGTACATGGCCGACGCGCCCGAGAGTGGCATGGGCAACGGCATCGGCCAATGGGCGCTCTACCGCGCTCAAGATGGCTCGCTCTGCCTGTTCTCGCTCGTCGTCCCGCCCGGGCAGTCCACGCCGATCCACGACCACCTCGCGTGGGGACTGATCGGCCTGTATCGCGGCTCGCAGGACGAGGATGTCTACGCGCATGAAGATGGGCACGAGCACGTGCACCTCAAGTCGTCCAACAAGATCGAGCCCGGCGAGTTCTTCGCGCTGATTCCGCCCGATGACGACATCCACCAGATCACGACCACGAGCGACGTCACCAGCGTCTCGCTGCACCTGCTGACGAACGACACGGGCTGCATCTGGCGCAATCGGTACGACCAGGAAACCGGCATGCCCTCGCCGTTCCGCTCGGGCTACGTCAACGCCGAGTGCGACGACGAGCACGACCACCAGCACGACCACACCCATTCCCACAGCCACTGAGGAGCCGACCATGGCCCGCCGCGTAATTGACCTATCCCAGCCGCTCTCGAACGAGTCGCAGCTGCACCCCTTCTTCCCGACGGTCCAGATCCTGCGCCACATCCAGCACTCGGATGCCACCGGCGACCAGAAGTCGTTCGACGCACAGATGATCATCACGTCGAACCACGCCGCCACCCACGTGGACGCGCTCGGCCACTTCGATCCCGATCCGACTGCAGCAAAGATCGATGAGATGCCGCTCGACACCTTCTGCGGCGACGCAGTGTGCATCGACGTGCGCGAGTACCCCAAGGGCCACGAGGTGACGGTCGCCGAGATGGAGGCCGCGATCGAGGCGAGTGGCCAAGAGATCCGTCACGGCGACATCCTCCTGTTCTGCACCGACCACTACAACAAGACGGCGGGCACGCCGGCGTTCCTCGACGGCTTCAGCGGCGTCGCGGCGGAGTGCGTCTACTGGATGAAGGACAAGGGCGTCAAGATCTTCGGCGTCGAGACGATCAGCCCCGACCTCGTCTATCAGACCGGTGCGTACACGAACCACCGCGCCTGCGCCGACGTCGGTATCACGCACTTCGAGAACCTCAACAACCTCAAGGACGTCGTCAACCAGCGCTTCCAGTTCTTCGGCTTCCCGCTGCGCATCGTGCCCGCCACGGGCTCGCCGATCCGCGCCGTCGGCATCGTCGAGGACTGATCTCCACCACACTGCTCACATGAGCAAGCAGAACATCGAGCAGTGGGAGGAGAAGTTCTCCACTCCTGAGTATCAGTTTGGCACCGCACCGAACGGCTTCCTGGTGCGTGAGGCCGGACGCCTCAAGCCGGGCGCGGACGTGCTCTGCATCGCCGACGGCGAGGGACGCAACAGTACGTGGCTGGCCGAGCAGGGCCATCGCGTCCACGCCGTCGAGGCGGCGGCGAACGCGATCGCCAAAGCGAAGTCTCTGACCGCCGAGCGCAGCGTTGAGGTACGGCATGAGCAGGTCGATCTCGAGACGTGGGACTGGCCCGTGGCTGCGTACGACGCCGTCGTCGGCATCTTCTTTCAGTTCACCGACCCGATCGGGCGGGCGCGGATGTTCGCCCAGATGGCCGCGGCGCTACGCCCGGGTGGCGTGCTGCTGATCGAGGGCTACGGCCCCGGTCAGCTGAAGCACGGCACCGGCGGTCCGAAGTCGCTCGACCATCTGTATGACGTCAACGAGCTCCGCACCGCCTTTCCGACGTTGACGGTCGTATTGCTCGAGGAGTACGAGGTCGAGCTTGACGAGGGGCCACGCCACCGCGGCATGTCCGCGCTAGTCGACCTCGTGGCCGTCGCGCCCTAGGGCTCAGCAGACCGCCTGCGCCTTACGGGTGTGGCGCACGCGCTTGGGCGCTGCCGGCGGCCGCTCGTTCAGCGCATTGACGGCCCGGGTCACGTCTTCCATCAGCCGATCGGCCATGTCGCGGCTGAAGCCCTCGCGCACGACGACACGTAGACACGAGACGTCGTCGGCCTTCGGCGGCAGCGGATAGGCCGGGATGATCCAGCCGCGCTCGCGCAGCTTGTCCGACAGGTCGTGGCACGTGTAGTGCTCGTCGTTCTTGAGCGTGACGGTGACGAGCGGCAGGGCGTCGCGCGCACTGACCACGTTGAAGTGCCCGCTCGCCTCTGCGGCATCGGCGATGTACGTGGCGGTCTCGAGGAGCCCCTGCATGATCCGCGTGTAGCCCTCGCGGCCCAGGCGGAGGAAGTTGTAGTACTGGCCGACAACCTGGTTCGACGCCTTCGAGAAGTTGAGGTTGAAGGTGATCTGGTCTTCGCCCAGATACGCGTCGTGAAACAGCAGGTCGTCTGGCAGTTCCTCGCGCGAGCGCCAGATCGCCCAGCCGACGCCCGGGTAGACGAGGCCATACTTGTGGCCCGAGACGTTGATCGACTTGACGGTCGGCAGCCGGAAATCCCAGACGAGATCCGGGTAGGCGAACGGCGCGACGAAGCCACCGGAGGCCGCGTCGACGTGCAGCGGCACGTCCCACCCGGTCTCCTTGTTGAGCTCCTGCAGCATCGCGTCGAGCTCTTGGATCGGCTCGAACTCGCCGGTGTACGTCGAGCCGAGGATGCCCACCACGGCGATCGTGTTCTCGTCGATCAGCGCCTTGGCCTCGGGCACGCCGATCACGGTGCGCTCGTGCGTCATGTCGACACAGCGCAGCTCGATGTCGAAGTAGCGCGCGAGCTTGTCCCAGACGACCTGCACGTTGGAGCCCGTCACGATGTTCGGCTTGTCGGCCGGCTTGCCCTGGGCGGTGCGACGGGTGCGCCAGTTCCACTTGAGCGCGAGCCCGGCGAGCATCACGGCCTCCGACGAGCCGACCGTCGAGGTGCCCACGGCAGTCTCCCCGGTCGCATCAGCATTGAAGAGGTCGGCGATGATCGAGACGCAGCGGCGCTCGAGCTCAGCCGTCTGCGGGTACTCGGGCGCGTCGACGAAGTTGACGGGCATCGACTCCATCATCAGGTCGCGCGCCTGCGGATCCATCCACGTCGTCACGAACGACGCGAGGTTGAGCAGCGGGTTGCCGTTCAGCGTCAGATCGTCGTGGATGATCTGGTACGCGGCGTCCGCAGCCATCTCAGACTCGGCCAGCGTCCACTTCGGGATCGGAGCGACCATCGCGCGCGTTCCATACAGGGGCGCGATCTGGGTGTCGTCCTGCTCGTGCTTCGACAGCATGGTGCTCTCCGGTCTCGGGTCGGTGTCAGCGTACTGCCTGACGAGATGACGGGTTGCGCGCCTTCCACATTGACACCGGCTGCACTACGCTGCCTCCGATACATCTCCTGAGGAGGGGATTGCCCGATGAGCAGCGAGTACCCGCACCTGCTGAGCCCTTTGCAGATCGGCACGACCGAGGTCCGCAACCGGATCATGCAGACGGCCCACGCGAAGATGTATTCGCAGAACGGGCATGACACGCAGCGCGACGTCGACTACCAGGTGGCGCGTGCCAAGGGCGGCGCGGGCCTGCTGATCACCGGCAACCGTCTGGTGCACCCGACCTCGACCACCGGTAACCAGCGCTTCCAGTGGGCGTACCTCAAGGATGCCGTGGCCACGAATCAGCGCCTGACCGCTGCGGTGCACGACCACGGCGCGAAGATGTTCGAGCAGCTCAACCACTTCGGTGGCAACGCCACCTCTGACTCGGCCGACGACATCCGCGTCCTGTGGGGTCCGTCGAACGTGAAGAGCCCGTCGTACGGCGAGATGCCGAAGGCGATGGAGCGCGAGGACATTCAGGAGCTGATCGACTGGTGGGCGCACTGCGCCGAGCTGTCGCGCGAGGGCGGCTTCGACGGCACCGAGGTGCACATCGCGCACTCGTACCTCCTCCACCAGTTCATGAGCCCGCTGTACAACAAGCGCACCGACGAGTACGGCGGCTCGCTCGAAAACCGCCTGCGCCTCACCGTCGAGGTGATCGACGCGATCCGCGCGAAGGTCGGCTCCGACTGGACCGTCGGCATTCGTCTCAACCTGCACGACTACATGCCGGGCGGGCTCACCGACGACGACGCCGTCGCCGCGGCCAAGCATCTGCAGGACCAGACGGAGATCGACTTCATCAACGTCTCGGCTGCCGGGTACCACAACATCCACATGGCGATGCAGCCCTCAGACGAGCCCGACGGGTACCTCGTCGCGATGACGGCGCGCGTGAAGGCCGTCGCCAGCGTCCCCGTCTTCACGGTAGGTGGCATCAAGGACGCCGCGATGGGCGATGAGATCGTCGCGAGTGGCAAGGCCGACATGGTCGCGATGACACGCGCGCTGATCGCCGACCCGAACTTCGCCAACAAGGCGGCCGCCGGTAAGTCCGACGAGATCATCCACTGCATCCGCGGCAACCAAGGCTGCATCGGGCGCATCTACAAGGGCTTCCCCGTCTCGTGCACCGTCAACCCCGCGACCGGCCGCGAGGGCCGCTTCGCCGAGCTCGTGCCGGCCGAGGACCCGGGCCATTGGGTCGTCATTGGTGGCGGCGCGACCGGCATGAAGGCCGCCGAAACGCTGGGCAAGCGTGGCCATCGCGTCACGCTGCTCGAGGCCTCCGACGAGCTGGGCGGCCAGCTCAAGCTCGTCGTCAAAACCCCCGGCCGCCACATGTGGAATGTCGTCACGCGCGACCTCAAGGTCCAGATGGCGCTCGGTGGGGTCGACGTGCGCCTCGGCACCGAGGCCACGGTGGAGCTGATCAACGAACTCGATCCCGATGGCGTGCTCGTCGCCACGGGCGCGCTGCCCAGCCGCACGGGCTTTTCGCCCGTCCAGCCGATGGTCGATGTCCTCCCGGGCACCGACAACGGCCGCGTCTTCACGCTCTGGGAGGCGATCGAGGGCGCCGAGGGCATCGGCAAGCGCGTCGTGCTCCTCGACGACGACGGCTCGCGCACGGCAGCCGGCGCTGCCGAGGTGCTGCTCGACCGCGGCCACCAGGTGCACGTCGCGACCCGCTGGAACCAGCTGTATCCGTTCACGGCCGGCGGCCTCGACATGGCGACGCTGTACGAGCGCCAGTTCAAGAAGGGCCTGACGTACACGATCAATACGTGGGCCAGCGCGATCGGCGACGACGAGGTGGCCATGTGGAACGTCTACACGGGCGAAGCTGAGGCGGGCCTGCCGTACGACAGCGTCGTCGTGACGGGCCAGAAGCCGAACGATGCGCTCTACCTGGCCCTCAAGGAGCAGCGCGAGAACGTGCACCGTGCGGGCGATGCCGTGGCGTGTCGCAAGCTCGACCACGCGATCTACGAGGGCTACCTCGCCGGCATCGAACTGTTTGATCCGCGCGAGCGCTACATCTACGAAGGCGAGCTCGAGGCCGAGGCCGCCGATCTCGTCCACGGAGACTGATCACGATGCCTGTCGACCTGCCGTTCTACACCGAGGAGTTCCACGGGCCGTTCACGCTCCATGGCCTCGGCGACTTCGAGCTCGAGGAGGGCGGCGTCCTGCCCGACCTCCAGCTGGCCGTCAGCACGCAGGGCGAGCTCAACGCCGCGCGGGACAACTGCATCCTCGTCCCCACGTGGTACTCCGGAACGCACCAGATCATGGAGCAGGTCTACATCGGGCCCGACCGTGTCCTCGACCCGAACGAGTACTTCATCGTGTCCGTCAATCAGATCGGCAATGGGCTCTCCTCCTCGCCGCACAACGTCGATGGCCCGCACGCGGGACCGAACTTTCCGAAGGTGCGCATCGGTGACGACGTGCGCGCGCAGGAGCAGCTGCTCCGCGAGGTGTTCGGCGTCGAAGAGTTGGCGCTCGTCGTGGGCGGCTCGATGGGCGCCCAGCAGACGTGGGAATGGGCGGTGCGATTCCCCGACAAGGTCAAGCGCGCAGCCCCGATCGCGGGTACGGCCCGCAACACGCACCACGACTTCCTCTACACGCAGAGCCTGATGGACGCCATCACCGCGGATCCAGGGTGGAACGGCGGCAACTACGGCTCGCTCGATGAGGTCGCCGACGGCCTGCGCCTGCACGGACGACTCGCCGGCGTGATGGGCTGGTCGACCGAGTGGTACAAGCAGGAGTGCTGGCGGCGCGTGGGCGACTTCCCCACGTTCGACGAATTCACCCGCGACTTCACGCACGGCTACCACGAGGTGCTCGATCCGAACTCGCTGCTGACGATGGGCTGGAAATGGCAGCACGCCGACGTCGGGCGCAATGCGGGCGGCTCGCTCGGTGCCGCGCTCGGGCGCATTAAGGCCAAGGTCTTCGCGATGCCGATCAGCGAGGACATGTTCTTCCCGCCGCGCGACATCGCCGACGAGATCGCACTGGTGCCCGACGGCGAAATGCGCGTGATCAACTCGATCGACGGGCACATGGGCCTGATCGCGACCGACCCGGGCTACCTGCCGCAGGTGGAGCTGCACCTCCGCGAGCTGCTGGCGCACGAGGTCTGACGTGGAGCGTCGCAGCCTGGATGCCCTGATCGTCGGTGCCGGGTTCTCCGGCCTCTACCTGCTGCACCTGCTGCGCAAGCGCGGCCTCGACGTGCAGATCGTCGAGCGCGCGCCGTCGGTTGGCGGTACCTGGTGGTGGAACCGCTACCCCGGTCTGCGCTGCGACGTCGAGAGCATGACCTACTCCTACGGGTGGGATCGCGAGCTCGAGCAGGAGTGGTCGTGGAGCGAGCGCTACTCCACCCACGCGGAGATCCTCCGCTACATCGAGCACGTTGCCGACCGGCACGACCTGCGCCGCGACATCGAGCTCGAGACCGAGGTGACGGCCGCGACATGGGACGAGAGCACCAACCGCTGGCAGGTCGAGACGAGCGGCGGCCTCTTCGACACGCGCTTCCTCGTGATGGCAACCGGCTGCCTCTCCGTGCCCAACGTCGTGCAGTTCGAGGGGCTCAACGACTACACCGGCGACTGGTACCACACCACCGCCTGGCCGCACGAGGGCGTGGACTTCACGGGCAAGCGCGTCGCGGTCGTGGGCACGGGCTCGACGGCGATCCAGGTGATCCCGGTCGTGGCCGAGCAGGCCGAGCACCTCACCGTGTTCCAGCGCACGCCGAACTTCAGCATCCCCGCCTGGAACGGCCCGGTCACCCCCGAGCAGGAGGTCGCCCGCAAGGCGATCTATCCCGAGACACGTGCCCTCGCCCGCACGGGCGCCACGGGCGATATCTGGCCGCTCGCGCCGGGCAACGCCGCCGACCTCACCCCGGAGGAGCAGCAGGACGAGCTCGAGCGCCGCTGGCATCAGGGCTCGTTCTCGTTCCTCAGCGCGTTCGCGGACATGACGAGTGACCCGGAGTCGAACCGCATCGCGACCGACTTCGTGCACCGCAAGATCAAGGAGAAGGTGCACGACCCCGAGGTCGCCGAGCTGCTGTGCCCGAAAGACCACCCGCTCGGCACGAAGCGCCTGTGCGTGGACCATGGCTACTACGAGACGTACAACCGCGACAACGTCGAGCTCGTGGACATCAAGGGCCACCCCATCGAGCGCATCACCGAACACGGCATTCGGGTGAAGGGCCAAGAGTGGGAGTTCGACGCGATCATCTTCGCGACGGGCTACGACGGCATGACCGGCGCCCTCCTGGCTGTCGACATCGAGGGCCGCGACGGCCATCGGCTGCGCGACGACTGGCGCGACGGCCCGCACTCGTACCTCGGCTTCATGGTCAACGGCTACCCGAACCTGTTCACGCTCACCGGCCCCGGCAGCCCGTCGGTGCTGAGCAACATGATGACCGCCATCGAGCAGCACGCCGAGCTCTGCGACGCCGCCATCGGGCACTGCGTCGAGAGTGGCATCTCAGCGCTCGAGCCGACGGTCGAAGCGCAGGCCGAGTGGGACCAAGAGGTCCACGACGCCGCCTACTCCACGCTCTATCCGCAGGCCGCCTCGTGGTACATGGGCGCGAACATCCCCGGCAAGCCGCGCGTCTTCCTGCCCTACATCGGCGGCGTCGGTACGTACAACGAGATCTGCGACGACGTCGTGCGCGACGGCTGGCGCGGGTTCGTCAGCGTCTGAGGGCGCACCGCGACGGGTTCATCCGACGACGCGCAGGCACGGCCCCTTCGCCGTGACACCCGTCGGACTATTTGACCTTGGTCGTCTTCACGGTTCGCGCGATCACGGTTGCTCCCGTGCGAGCCTCCGTCGTGAGCGTCCAGGTGCCCTTCATCAGGCGGATCTTGCAGACGTAGGTCTTTGCGCCTTTCTTCTTCGCCTTGGCGATCTTGCACGTGCCCGTCATCTGCTGCCCGAGGTACGGCAGGTCCTGGATCAGCCAGTAGCGAAACTGGTCGTCGCGCAACTCGCCGGCGAAAAGAGCCTCCGTCCACGGGTGATGAAGCCAACGCTCCCAGACCGGTCCTGCTGCCTCGATGCATTCGTCC
Source organism: Thermoleophilia bacterium (assembly GCA_037133755.1). Taxonomy (GTDB): domain Bacteria; phylum Actinomycetota; class Thermoleophilia; order Gaiellales; family F1-60-MAGs149; genus F1-60-MAGs149. Next base: position 128,190 of record JBAXNN010000003.1, on the reverse strand, counting down.
GAGAATCCCATGTCCTGCCTCACTCTCCGTGGTGCGGCGAGTCTACCGCCATATCGGCGACCGCCAAATGACACGAGCCTTCGCCGGGTGCGGCACCTCCCGGCATTGTGCGTGCGTCATGCGCGCTTGAAGATCGCGTGATTGCCGATACGGCGCCAGAGGATCCCGCGCTCGCCGTCGATGTCGACCCATTCCCACGTCGCCCGCCCATCGGGGTCGGTCATGCTCCACGTCATCTCCCAGACGCGCGCCGTGCCGCGCACCGCCTTGACACGGAGGCCGTTCGGCCACGGTGCGTCGCGGCCGGCCGCGGCCGCCTCGGCGCCGGCGATGAATTGCACCACCGCCGCCTTGAACTGAAGGCGATGATCGGCGGGCAGTCGGCGGTAGTCCCGGTCGAAGGCGGGCGTGGTGCGGTACTTCACTCGGCGTCGAGTGCGTCGAGGTGCTCGAGAAGCGCGTCCGCCGACGCGTGCGTCGTCGCCTTCCCGTCGCGCACCTCGGCATCGACCTCGTGCTCCCGCTCCTGCCACTCGCGCGACCAGAACCACGCCTGGGACGCGGCGACTGGGACGCAGGGATGCAGCTCGATGACGTTGTCATCGCGGACGATCACCTCGACCTGCGCGCCTGGCGCGTCGAGGCCCAGACGGCGGCGGACGTCGGCGGGCAGCGCGATCGTGCCGCGGTTCTGGAGGGAGACGAAGGACGAGGTCATACGCGCAGCGTAGCAGCCGCAAAACGGTATTACGGTAAAACGGCCACGATGGGTGTGGATCGCAATCACTGCGATTCAGCATGGGCGAGGTTGGCCGTGCACGAGTGATCGAGCCGCCACGCACGCGCACGGGGTCCACGCGAGCCGCGCCCAGCCGGAGACCGATCCGCGCGCAAGCTTCGCGATGTGACACCGCAGAACGACAAACGGCCCCGCCTCCCACGCGGGGAGACGGGGCCGTCGGTGCCGCGACTCAGCCCTGGAAGGGGTGCTTCGCGTCGTACCAGTCGGCGATCTCGTCGAACGTGACCCACTTGACGCCGTCGTGCTTGTTGATGTGCTCGATGATCCGCTCGTGCATCGCCACGACGTGCGGGCGGCCCGAGACGTCGGGATGGATCGTCATCGTGAAGACGACGTCCTCCTCCTCGCGGTAGAGGTAGTCGAACTGGTCCATCCACATCTGCTCGATGTCGCGCGGGTTCACGAAGCCGTGCGAGTTCGGCACCTTCTTCATGAACATCATGGGCGGCAGGTCGTCGAGGTACCACGACGCCGGGATCTCGATCAGCTTGGACTCGGCGCCGCGCTTGAGCGGCTCCATCCACGTCTCGGCGTCGGCCGAGTAGTCGATCAGCTTCCACGAGTCGCCGACGCGGACGCGATGGCAGTGGAAGTCCTCGTTCATGAGGGAGTGGTCGTACTTGATGCCGTGCTTGAGCAGCAGCTCGTTCGTGATCGGCGAGAACTCCCACCACGGGGCGACGTAGCCGGTCGGGCGGCGGCCGCACAGCTCCTCGATCAGGCTGATGCTCTTGAGCATCACGGCCTCTTCCTGGGCCGGCGTCATCGCGATCGGGTTCTCGTGCGTGTACCCGTGCATGCCGATCTCATGACCCTTGTCGGCCACGGCCTTCATGTCCTCGGGGAACGTCTCGATCGAGTGACCGGGGATGAACCACGTCGTCGTGATGTCGTACTTGTCGAACAACTTGAGCAGGCGGCGCGTGCCGACCTCGCCCGCGAACAGGCCGCGCGAGATGTCGCACGGGGAGTCGCCGCCCGCGTACGAGCCGATCTGACCGGCGACCGCGTCGACGTCGACGCCGTACGCAACCAGGATCTCCTTCGCCATATCTCTTTCCTCCAGAACGTGCAGGTTTCGGTGAGCAGACCCTACCGCCCGCGCTCCGCAGCGGCAAGCGGCAAGCGGCGCGATATGGAATGCTCAGCCGCATGTGCTCGCTCTGCGGAACTCTCGGCGCGGCTGCCCACTGGTCGGAGGGCGGCGGCGATCGTACGCAGGTGGGCGCGCGCCGCGAGGTCTTGCGTGAGCGCATCCGCCGGGTCGTGCTGCTCAACCGCGTGCTCGCCCCCAGCCGCATGCACGTCGATGAGTGGGAGGAGACCGCGTACATCCTGCGCGGTCCGACCGGGCAATCGGTGCTGTGCGGCGATCTCGCCGCGGTCTTCGCCGAGGTGCAGCGTCTGCGTGGCACGGCGCTCGACCCGCTCGACCCCGCACTCGTGGAGGCGCTGTCAACGTGAGCAAGGAGCGCATTCCGCTCACGCTGATCACCGGCTTCCTCGGCTCGGGCAAGACGACGCTGCTGGCCGAGCTGCTGCGCGACCCGCTGCTCGGTGACGCCGTCGTGCTCGTCAACGAGCTCGGCGAGGTGCCGCTCGACCATCACCTGCTGCGCGAGGTCGACGAGAAGACCGTGATCCTCGACTCGGGTTGCGTGTGCTGCACGATCCGCACCGATCTCGTCGACGAGCTGCGCGACCTCGAGGTGCGCGTGCACCGTGGTGAGCTACCCGCCTTCCGCCGCGTGATCGTCGAAACCACCGGCCTGGCCGATCCGGTGCCCGTACTCGCCACGCTGCTGTCCGACCCGCTGCTCGCGGCGCACTACATGGCCGACGGCGTCGTCACGTGCGTCGATGCCGTCAACGCGCCGCTGCAGGCCGAGCGCCAGCCCGAGTGGACCAAGCAGGTGGTGGTCGCCGATCGCATCGTGCTGACCAAGACCGACCTCGCCGAGGCGGATGCACCGCTCGCCGAAGCACTGATTCGTGCACGCAATCCGGTCGCCGAGCTGATCGTCGGCGTGGGCGGCGACGTGCCGGCCTCGCGCCTGATCGGGCTTGGCGTGCTGGCCGAGGATCGCCGTGCCGAGCAGGTGACCGCCTGGCTCGACGCCGTCGATCATGGCCACGGGCACGCGCACGACCATGAGCACGACCACCACGCCGGCGTGCACGCGATCGCCCTGCGCTTCGACGAGCCGCTCGACTGGACGATGTTCGCGCTCTGGCTCGCCATGCTGCTGCAGAGCCGTGGCGACGATGTCCTGCGCGTCAAGGGCCTGCTCGATACCGGTGCCGAGGGGCCGCTGGTGCTGCACGGCGTGCAGCACGTGATCCACCCACCGACCCACCTTGCGGCCTGGCCGGACGAGGATCACACGTCGCGGATCGTCCTGATCGTGCGCGGGATTGGACGCGCCGAGGTCGAGACATCGCTGCGCGCATTCGATCGCCTGGCGAAGCCGACGCCCGAAATCCTTGCCTGAGCGGCGGTTACTCGCCTAGGATGCCGCCACGGGTCGATTTGGCCCACGGGGATCTCACAGAGGAGAAACACATGGCATGGGATTACGACGCGCTGCACAAGGCGCCGCACAGCTACTTCGACGCGGTTGACGCACAGGACGTCGAGGCGATCGTCGCGCACTTCGCCGACGACGCCACGCTGACGATCCAGACGGCGAACATCACGCACACCGGCAAGGACGAGATCCGTCGCATGTTCACGGACTTCACCGCCAACTCGGTGTTCATCAAGCACGAGATGCGCAACGTCGTGGTCGAGGTCGGCAAGGGCAAGGTCGCCACGGAGCAGGGCTACATCGGCGAGCTGCTCGACGGCACCAAGAACGACATGCACAACTGCAACTTCTTCGACTTCAACGAGGACGGGAAGTTCCAGCGCGTGATCATCTGGATGGCCGGCACCAGCCCGCTCGTCTAGCGCACGAAACGGGCCGACTCGAGCGGTGGCGCCTCTGTCACCGTTCGCGTCGACCCGCACCGCGCCCGGTTCCCCCACCGGCCGCACCCTTGAGGAGGGGACATGACCAGTTCGTTCATGGGACGCATCCCGGTGCCGCTCCTGCTCGGCATCACCATGTTCTTCTGGGGCGCCGCATTCAATGCGACCGACGTCGCCTTCGACTACGCACCGGCCGGGATCATCACGTTCCTGCGCGCGGGCATCGCAACGGTGCTCCTGCTGGCCCTGATGCCCATTCTCGGCGGCAAGTTCCCGCGCTCGCGCACGGTCTGGCTCTTTGCCCTCATCGTCGGCGCAGGGTCCACCACGCTCTCGCTCGCGGGTCTGGGCCTGGGCACGCAGTACGCGGGCCCCGCCATCGCGTCGGTACTCCTCAACACCGCGCCGTTCTTCGCTGTCCTGTTCGCGCGTATCTCGCTCAATGAGCGCATCAAGCTGCTGCGCGCCATCGGACTCGTCGTGGGCTTTGCCGGCGTCGTGATCATCGTGTTGTCGAACCCCACCGAAACCGGTTCAGGTGGCCAGTTCGTCTTCGGTGTCGTCGCGGTCATGATCGGCGCCGTCGGCTACGCCATCGCGAGCGTCGTCGTGCGCTACATGAACGTCAAGGAGATCGAGGCCGACCTCTGGGGCTTCACCTTCGCCCAGTTCCTCTGCGGCTCGGTCCTGCTGATCCCCTTCGCGCTCCTGTCTGGCGATCCCAGTACCACGCAGTGGAGCGCCCCCGGCTTCTGGGCCTCGATCGGCTTCCTCGCCCTCGGGCCGCAGCTGATCGCGTACGTCTGCTTCTTCGTGGCGCTCGCCCGCTGGCCCTCGGGTCGCGTGATGGCGTGGAGCTTCCTGCCTCCCGTCGTCGCCGGCGTGATCGAGATTCTGCGCGGCAACATCCCGGGCGCCGTCACGCTGCTCGGCATGGCCGTCGCGATCGTCGGTGTGGCGATCGTCAACCACCCCAAGGCCGAGAGCGCGGACGACCATCCCGTGGCGACCATCGACCCGGATGCGGAATACGCCGTGGAGCACCCCGAGTGAGCCAGGAGTTCAGCGCGTGATGTGGTTCTGCGTCGCGGCGACACCAAGCGGGCAGATGGCATGAACGACACCTCCCTGCTCTCGCGCGTGCCCGTGCCGGCACTGCTTCTGGTCACCGTCTTCTTCTGGGGCGCAGCCTTCAACGTCACCGACGTGGCGCTCGATTACACCTCGGTGGGCATCACCGCGATCTCACGGCCACTGATTGCCGCCGTGATTCTGCTGCCGCTCCTGCCGCTGATCGGCGGGCGCCTTCCCCGCTCGCCTCGAGTCTGGGTGTACGCCGGCATCGTCGGTCTCGGCGCTACGACCCTCGCGCTGACCGGCCTTGGCATCGGCGCAGAGACCGCCGGCCCCGCGGTGACGGCGGTGCTGATCAATTCGGCACCGTTCTTTGCCGTGCTGATGGCGCGCGTCGCCCTGCAGGAGAAGGTCAAGTTCCTCCGCGGCCTCGGGCTTGCCGTGGGCTTCGTCGGCGTCGTCGTGATCGTCTTGTCCGACCCGGGCAGCGTCGGCTCGGGTGCCGAGTTCGCCTTTGGCATCGCCGCCGTCTTGGTGGGCGCCATCGGCCACGCCACCGCCAGCGTGCTCGTGCGCTGGATGAGCGTCAACGAGGTCGAGACCGAGGTGTGGGGCTTCACGACCGCGCAGTTCATCTGCGGCGCGGTGCTGACGATTCCGGCCGTGTTCTTGGTCGGCGATCCCGGCGCCACCGACTGGTCTGCCCCCACGCTGTGGGCGTGCCTCGCGTTTCTCGGCATTGGCTCGCAGCTGATTGCCTTCGCGTTCTTCTTCATCGCGCTGTCGCGCTGGACCTCCGGTCGCGTGATGGCGTGGTCGTTCCTGCCACCGGTGGTGGCCGCCGTGATCGAGATCGCCCGCGGCAACATCCCCGGCACCCTGACGCTGATCGGCATGGCGATTGCCATCATCGGCGTGGCCATCGTCAACCACCCCCGCGCGGAGGACATCCCCGTCCCGAGCGGCGACATCGAGGAGCACATCACGTGAGCGACCTGCCCGACGCACCCCTGCACGACTGGAGCTGCTTTGAGATCGCGGCCGCCGTCCAAAACGGCGACGTCTCGGCCGAGGAGGTCACGCAGCACCATCTCGACCGCATCGAGGAGCGCTCGGACCTGAACGCGTTCATCACCGTCGCAGCCGAGCAGGCGCTCGCCGATGCGCGCAACCTGCCCGAGCATCGCCGCACTGGCGCGCTGGCCGGCGTGCCGTTTGCGCCGAAGGACCTCTTCGACACCGCGGGCATTCGCACCACCGCCGGCTCGGCGCAGCTGCGCGACAACGTGCCCACCTCGACGGCATCGAGCGTGCAGCGCCTGGTCGATGCGGGCGCGATCATCCTCGGCAAGACGAACCTGAGCGAGTTCGCCTGGGGCGTCACGACGCAGAACGTCCACTACGGCTTTGCCCAGAACCCGCGCCACCCCGGCAAGATCGCTGGCGGGTCGTCGGGCGGCTCGGCGGCGGGCCTGGCCGCCGGACTCTTCGCCATCACCCTCGGCACCGACACGGGTGGCTCGATCCGCATTCCGGCGGCCGCCTGCGGCGTGTCCGGCTACAAGGGCTCGTGGGGTCTGATCCCCGCCGACGGCTGCTTCCCGCTGATCGAGTCGATGGATCATCCCGGTCCGATGGCGCGCACGATGGAGGAGTGCGCGCTGGCGCTCGAGGTGCTGGGCGTGCTGGAATGCCCCACGCCGAAGCTCGCCGGCCTGCGCGTCGGCGTCCTGCACCCGACCCCGGCAGCCGACAAGATGGCCGCGCTCGGCGCCCACGTCGAGGAGGCCGTCCTGCCCGACTACAGCGCGCTCTTCCCGCTGTTCGCCGGCGAGGCCGCCGACACGCACCGCGACTTCATCGCCGAGAGCTGGGACGAGTACTCGCCCGACCTGCAGGCGAAGCTGACGCTGGGCCGCAATGTCACCGCCATGCAGTACCTGCAGGCGTGCCGCGACCTCGAGGAATACGAGCGCGTCTGCGAACTCGAGCTCTCGCACGACATCCTGATCAACCCGACGATCCCGTGCGATCTCGCACCGGTCGACGTGCCGGAGACGTTCGAGCTGCGCCTGCAGATGACGCCGTACACGCGCGCGTTCAACCACCTCGGCTGGCCGTCCTGCACGACGCGCGACGGCCTGATGATCTCGGGCCGAGACGACACGACCGTGCTCGCCGCCGCGCTGGCGTGGGAGCAGACCATGGAGGGTCGGGCCGTTACGGCCTGACCAGAAGGAGACTGAAGTGGGCACCCTCATCGACCTGTCCGTCGGCATCGAGAACGGCATGCCCGCGCATGCCCTCTTTCCCTCGCCGATCATCCTCCCGTACGTCAACCACGAGCAGGCGAAGGCCGCCGGACTCGGCGAGGAGGGCGATCCCTTCACGTACGCGGTCAACTACATCTCGATGCTCGAGCATGTCGGCACGCATGTCGATGCGCCGATCCACTTCGGGCCGAACGGCGACACGATCGACAACTGCCCGCTCGAGTGGTTTCGCGGCACCGCCGTCTGCCTCGACCTGACGCACATTCCCGACCTCGGCGACATCGACGTGGCCGACCTCGAGGCCGCGGCAGAGAAGGCCGGCGTGGAGATCAACGGCCAGATCGTGCTGCTGAACACCGGCCTGCACAACCGCCACTGGCCGGAGAAGTCGGCGTGCACGTCGAACCCCGGCCTGACCGCCGCCGCGACGCACTGGCTCGCCGACCACGGCTCGCTGGTGCACGGCGTCGAGGGTCCGTCGACCGACAAGGCCGGCACGAAGGGCTTCCCGTCGCACCGCGTCTGCCGCGATCGCGGGATGGTGCACTACGAGTGGCTGTGCAATCTCGAGCAGCTGGTCGGCAAGGGTGAGTTCCAGTTCTACGGGTTCCCACTCAAATGGGTTGGTGGTACGGGTTCGCCGTGCCGCGCGATTGCGGAGGTGGCGTGATGACCGAGCACTTTATGGAGCGCATGACGTGGAAGGAGGTCGAGGCGCGGCTCGAGGCCGGCGTTGACGCCGTCATCCTCCCGATCGGCACGACCGAGCAGCACGGCCCGCACATGCCGCTCGACACGGACTGCATCATCGCCCGCAGCCTCGCTGAGCGCGTGGCCGCCGAGGCCGAGTCCGATGGTCTGAGCGTGCTGGTCGCCCCCACGCTCAACGTGACGTTGTCCTGGTACCACATGCAGTTCCCCGGCTCAATGCGCCTGTCCACGCCGACGTTCCTTGAGGTCTTCAAGGAGGTCGTGGAGTCGCTGCATCACCACGGCATCCGCAACGTGATCGCGCTCAACGGCCACGGCGGCAACGTCGCGGCGCTGACCGTCGCGGTCAACTACTACCTCGAGCAGACCGGCCGCCGCGTGTTCCTCGCGCAGTGGTGGGAGCTCGCCGGCGATGTCGTCTCCACGGTCGAGGGCCCCGGCATCCACGCCGAGGAGGCCGAGACGTCGATCGCGCTCGCTGTTGGCCAGCGCGTGCTGATGGACGAGGCAACGATCGAGGCCTGGGATCGCGGCGACGCGGTCAAGGAGGCCGGCCACACGTGGTCGTCGCTCGGCAAGTACAGCCTCGTGGCCAAGGGCCCGGGCGTGACCGTACCGATGGACATGCTGCGCGACATCACCGAGTCCGGTGTCGTCGGCGACGCTCGCCGCGCCACGCCGGAGTTGGGACAGCGCATCATCGATGCCTTCGTCCCGCGCCTCGTAACCGTGGTGCGCGACATGTCGGAGACCGCTCCGCCCGCATGAGCCTCGGCCCGTCTGCAGCACTGGCACGATCGTTCGACGACGCCGAGCAATCGCTCGAGGTCGCCGGCGTCGCCAAGGACGTGATCCTGATCGGCGACACGCCGGCGATCCGTGCCGTCTACCCGACGGGCTGGCTGCACAGCCGCGACTTCGGGCCAGAGCCATGCGGCGATACCCACGTCGGGTACTGCGTGGCCGGGCGCCTGCGCGTCTGGTGGGACGATGGCACCGAGGTGCTCGTCGAGGGCGGGCAGGCCTTCGTGCTGCCACCCGACCACGACGCCGAGTGCCTCGAGGAGTGCACGTTGATCCAGTTCGACGGCGGCGACAGCGCCGTAAGGAGGTTCGGGCTCTGATGCGCGTGCTCGTGATCAATCCCAACACCACGCAGGCGATGACCGATGAGATCGGCCACGCCGCGCGCTCCGTTGCCGCTCCCACGACGGAGATCGACTGCACCAGCCCTGCCGGTGGTCCGCGCTCGATTGAGGGCTTTGCCGACGAGACAATCGCCGCGTACCACACGCTCGAGACCGTGGCGCGCACGCAGGGCGAGTACGACGGCTACGTGATCGCGTGCTTCGGCGACCCTGGGCTCTATGCGTGCCGCGAAATGAGCGACGTGCCCGTCATCGGCATCGCCGAGGCCGCAATGCATACGGCCTGCCTGATCGCGCACCGCTGGTCGATTGTCACCGTAATCCCCCGCGTCGAGCCATTCATCGCCGAGGCGGTCCACCGTGCCGGTCTCTCGGAGAAGTGCGCGTCGATCCGCTGCACGCCGCTGAGTGTCCTCGAGATCGAGCAAGACATCGAGCGCACCAAGCGCCTGATCGTCGAGTACGCCCGTAAGGCGATTGACGAGGACGGTGCCGAGGCAATCCTGCTCGGCTGTGCGGGCCTCGGCCCGATCGACGACACGATGCAGGAAGAGCTCGGCGTGCCCGTGCTTGACGGCGTCCGCTGCGCGGTGACGATGCTCGAGGGCCTGCACACGTACGGCCGCACGACATCGAAGACGAAGGCGTTTCTATCGCCCGAGCCGAAGGAACTCGTCAACTGCCCCGGCACGCTGATCGCTGCCTACGCCCGCCAGCAGGAGGCCAGCGCATGACGCGCGTCATCGGCGTCGACATCGGCGGCACCTTCACCGACCTGATGCTGTTCGACGCCGAGACCGGCGGCGTGCACGTCCACAAGGTCCCCTCCACGCCGGCCGCGCCGGACGAGGCGATGGTCAACGGCATCCGCGAGCTCTGCGCGATCGGCGGCATCGAGCCAGCCGACGTGACCGGCGTCTTCCACGGCACGACCGTGGCCACGAATGCCGTGCTCGAGTTCGACGGTGCGCGCGTGGGCATGATCACGACTCGCGGCTTCCGCGACGTCGCGCATATCGGTCGCCACCAGCGCCCGCAGCATTACTCAGTCGTGCAAGACATCCCATGGCAGGCCCAGCCGTTCGCCGAGCGCGCGCATCGCCACGTGGTGACCGAGCGCATCGTGCCACCGTCGGGAGAGGTGCTCGTGCCGCTCGACGAAAACGAGGTGCGTGCCGCCGCTGAGGCGCTCAAGGCCGAGGGTGTTGAGGCCGTCGCGATCTGCTTCCTGTTCTCGTACCTCAACCCCGCCCACGAGCGCCGCGCAGCCGAGATCGTGCGTGAGGTGATGCCCGACGCGTTCGTCACCGCGAGCGCCGACATCGTCCCGCAGTTCCGCGAGTTCGAGCGCTTCACGACTGCGCTGATGAACGCCTTCATCGGCCCTAAGACCGGGCACTACATCGAGCGCCTCGACCGCGCGCTGCGCGACCTCGGTGTCACGGGCGAGTTGCACGTGATGATGTCGAGCGGCGGCGTCGCCAGCGTGCGCGCAGCGGCCGAGCGCCCCGTCACGCTGCTGCTTTCCGGCCCCGCCGCGGGCATTCTCGGCGGCCAGTGGACGAGCGCGCTGAGCGGCCGCCAGCGCCTGATCACGTTTGACGTCGGCGGCACCTCTGCCGACATCGGCATCGTCACCGAGCACGGCGTCGCCGAGGCCTCGGCCCGCGACACGTGGGTGGGTGGCTATCCGCTGCTGGTGCCCATGCTCGACGTGCACGCAATTGGTGCCGGCGGCGGCTCCGTGGCCTACGTGGACGAGGGCGGCGCCTTCCGCGTCGGCCCGCGCAGTGCCAAGGCGCGCCCCGGCCCGGCCTGTTACGGCCACGGCGGCACCGAGCCCACGATCTCCGATGCGCACCTGCTGCTCGGCCGGCTCGACGCAGAGCGCTTCCTCGGCGGCCGCATGCGCCTGGACCGCGATGCAGCACAGGCCGCAATCGCACCGCTGGCCGCAGAGCTAGGCATGGACGAGGCCGCTACGGCACAGGGCATCCTGACGATTGCGAACGCCAACATGGCGCGCGCAATTCGCTCACGCACAATCGAGAAGGGCCACGACCCCCGCGACTTCGCGCTCGTCGCCTTCGGCGGTGCCGGGCCGCTGCACGCCGCCGAGGTTGCCGAACTGCTTAACGTGCCCGAAGTCCTCGTGCCGCCGTACCCGGGCATCACCTCTGCCAATGGCCTACTGACCAGCGACCTCAAGTACGACCAGATGCGCACCGTCTTCATGGTCGAGGGCGCGGTTGATGCCGGGCGCGTCAACAGCGAGCTCGAGGACATCGAGCGGCTGTTGCGCTCGTGGTTGCACGAGGATGGCGTGGCCGACGAGGACATCGTCGTCACGCGCGCGCTCGACTGCCGCTACGTCGGCCAGGGCTACGAGTTGCGCCTGCCGCTTGCCGACGGCCCCTTTGCCGAGAGCGCGCTGGCGGGCTTCCACGAGCTGCACACCCGCGAGTACGGCAAGGCGCATGGCGACCCGATCGAGATCGTCAACGCGCGCGTGACCGCGATCGGTCGCCGCCCCACCGTCGACGCGCTGCCCGTCACGAGCGACACGCTCGCCGAGGCGACCGTTGCCGAGCAGCCCGTCCAGTTCCCCGGCCCCGACGGCGTGCTGTCGGCGCACGCGACGCCGTTCCTCGAGCGTGCCAAGCTGCCGCTCGACGAGGCGTTCGCCGGCCCCGCGATCGTGCTGCACGCCGACACCACCACCGTCATCCCGCCCGGCTGGAGCGGCTGTGCCGACGCCGCCGGCAACCTCGTCCTGACCCGGGAGGCCACCGCATGAGCCGTCTCGACCCCGTCACCACCGCCGTGATCGCCGGCGGCCTCGACTCGATCGCCGTCGAGATGGGCCACAAGCTCGCGCGCATGTCGTACTCGTCGATCATCCGCGAGTCCGAGGACTTCGGCTGCGCGCTCTGCGACGTCGACGCCAACCAGCTGTGCGAGTCGGTGCAGTCGACGCCGCTGCAGTCCGGGCCAATCCCGGGCTACGTCCGCGGGATCGAGCGCCGCTTCGGCGAGACCGGCCAGGAGTGGCGGCCCGGCGACGTCGTCATCCACAACCATCCGTACTACGGCGCTTCGCACCAACCCGACGTGGGCTTCATCGTGCCCGTCTTCCACGACGGCGAGCTGGTTGGGTTCTCGGGCACGACCGCCCACCACCTCGACCTCGGCGCTCTGTCCCCGGGCACCTGCGGCATCGTCGACGCCGGTGATGCCTACGCCGAGGGCCTGCACTTCAACGCGCTCAAGATCGAGGACGAGGGGCGCCCCAACGGCGTGCTCTGGCAGCTGATCAAGGACAACGTGCGTGCCCCGCACCTCGTAGTCGGCGACATGGAGGCCCAGGTGACGGCCGCCAAGATCGGCGCCGCACGTCTCGAGGAGCTGATCGAGCGCTACGGCCTCGACACGTTCCGGCTGGCCTGCGCCGACGTGATGGACTACTCCGATCGCATGATGCGTCGCGAGATCGAGCGCCTGCCCGACGGTACCTACACCGCCGAAGGGCGCCTCGACGGCTACCCCGATAATCCCGACCCGTCGTATCGCGACCTCGTCATCAAGGTCGCCGTCACGATCAGCGGCTCCGAGCTGACGGTCGATCTCGCCGGCACCTCGCCGCAGATCGACCTGCCGATCAACATGCCCTTCGTCGGCACCGTTGATCTCGCCGTGTGGGTCGCCCTGCGCTCGATCCTGCTTGATACCGACACCCACGATGCGGTGCCCACCAACTCGGGGCTCTTCCGCGCAATCACGATCACGGCACCCGAGGGCTGCCTCGCCAACCCGACCTTCCCGGCCCCGACGATCGCACGCTTCTGCGGCGGCAACCTCGTCGCCGATACGTTGATGCGCGCACTCGCACCGATCCTGCCCGAGGCGATCAGCGCCGGCACGGGCACGCTCAAGATCGTCTCGTACTCGGGCTTCAAAGACGGTGAGCACTGGGTCTACATGGACATTCATGAGGGCAGCTACGGGGCGCGCCACGGCAAGGACGGCATGGACGCCGTCGACACGCTGTACGCCAACACGCGCAACAACCCCGTCGAGGACATCGAGTCGCACTACCCCCTGCGCGTCATGCAGTACGAGCTCCGCGAGGGCACGGGTGGCGCGGGTACGTGGCGCGGCGGGCTCGGGTCGATCCGCGAAATCGAGTTCCTCGAGGACACGGGCTTCTCGCTCGAGGGCGAGGGCTCGATCTGGGCGCCCCCGGGGCTGTTCGGAGGCGAGGACGGTGCGCCTGGGCGTGTGATCCTCAACCGCGGCCGTGATGGCGAGCAGGAGCTGCACTCGAAGTTCCCGTACCGCAAGGCGAAGGCCGGTGATCGCATCTGCCTGATGGGGCCGAGCGGCGGCGGGTACGGCCCTCCCGCGGATCGTGATCCGGACGCAGCGTCGCGCGATCGCGCGGATGGCCTGACGTCGTGACCCGCTGCCGGAGCGCCCGATGAGGCGCCTCCGCGGATACGCCGTGGCGTGCCACACGGCACCAACGGTCGGGGTCACGGCGATCATGACCGCCTTCGCGTGGAGCCTCGGCTGGCGCGGCGGAGACCTCGCGCTCGTGGCACTCACGATCCTGCTCGGCCAACTCTCGGTCGGCTGGTGCAACGACGCCTATGACAGTCGGCTCGATGCGCACGCCGGACGCCTGGGCAAGCCCACCGTCACGCGCGATGTCACGCCGCGTGGATTGTGGATCGGCGCGGTAACGGCGCTCGTGGCCGCAGTGATCCTCAGCTGGCTCGTCGGCGGAATGGTCGGCGGCTCGTTCCACGTGCTCGCGCTCGCCATGGCCTGGCTCTACAACCTGCGGCTATCACGCACGGTCTGGTCGTGGCTGCCGTATGCCGTGGCCTTTGGCTCAGCGCCACTCTTCCTTTCCATTGGCCTCGACGGGCAGGCACCGCCCGTCTGGATGGTGGTCGCCTTCGCGCTCGCCGCCGTCAGCGCGCATCTCGCCAACGCCCTGCCTGATCTCGAGACAGATCGCGCCGCCGGGCTCGGTGGGCTGTCCGTCCGTCTCGGGACGCGACGGGCAACGCGGCTCTGCTGGCTCCTGCTCGCACTCGGCACGGGCGTGATCGCCGTCGCGACACTGGGGCAGTCGCCGCTGGTCGCCGTCGCGCTCACCGTGATCTTCGTCGGAGCGGCGCTCGTCAGCAGGCGGCGAGCCGCAGGCTCCACGAGCTTCAACGGCCTGCTGCTGATCGTGGCGATCGACGTGGCGGCCATAGTACTCGTGCCGCTGATCTAGAACAAGCGTTACGAGCCGCAACGACGGCACGGGAAAACCGAGTCGTCAGCCGCTGTGCTCGCCGTAGCGTGCGTCGTGGACTTCCGACGAAAAGGACCACCTCCCATGGGCACGCCCTACACCTCCGACTCGCCCCGCCGTGTGCTCGTCTTGCTTGCCGCTGAGTGCGATGGCGAGCACGTCGTCAACGAGTTGTCCGCGCATGGCCATGTGCACAACGGCATCCGCGTGATCGCACCACTGGTTGGGAGCCGCCTCAACCACTTCCTGTTCGGCGACGAGCACGCCTCGCGACCGGCAGCCGAGCTCCGCCTCTCCGAGGCGATCGATGCCTTCTATCGCCACGGCATTCAGGTGACGGGCGGCACCGGCGACTCCAGCCCGCTCCAAGCGATCGCAGACGAAATCGTGACGTTCCACCCCGACGAGCTCGTCGTCGTGCTCCATCCGAAGAGCGACCGCGAGTGGTTTGAGAAGCATCTGCCCGAGGACGCCATCGCGAAGTTCGGTCTGCCGCTGACGGTGGTCGACGCGATCCCCGTCGAGGTGCACGAACCGGTCTGAGCAAACCGAGGGTCAGTGCGGCCGCGTGGCCGGCGGGCGCTCCATCTCGAAGACCTCGCCGGGATGGGTATAGGCGTTGCCGCCGAGTCGTCCGAGGGGATGCAGCTTGCGCGGGTCGATGCGCCCGTCGTCGTAGAGGTCGTCGCGCACGTGGAAGGCGACGATCTCGAGGATCATCACGAGGTAGCGATTCTCGCCGTCGTGGCCGATCGGCACTTCTTGCGCCAGGCGGCACTCAAGCGAGACCGGTGACTCGGCGACCCGAGGCGGAGCAACGTGGCGGCACGGCGCGATCGAGAGACCCGCGAGCTTGAGCTCATCGACGCCGAACGGATGCTCGCCGGCGGTCGTGTTCATCGCCTCGGCCAGCTCGTCGGTGACGACGTTGATCACGCACTCGCCCGTGGCGCGCAGATTGACGCCCGTGTCCTTGTACTCGCCGTCGCGGTGGCGGCCGATCGCGAGCATGACGCTCGGCGGCTCGGCCCCGACGGCCTGGAAGAACGAGAACGGCGCGAGATTCACGCGGCCCTCACCATCCATCGTCGAGACCCACGCGATCGGACGCGGGACGACGCAGTCGACCAGCAGGCGGTAGGCCTTGCGACCGGGCAGCTCGGTGGCGTCGATGATCGTCATCGGAAGACACCAATCAGAATGCCACCCGAAACCACGAGCACCATCGCGGCGACCACGCGGAAGCCGATGCCGTCGGAGCGCCCGAGGATGGCCCACGCCAGCAAGACGGTCCACATCGACTGCATCGCGTTGAGCGGCGCGAAGACGGTGACCTTGCCGACGTGCAGGGCGATCGTCAGCGTCGTATAGGCAATGCCGAAGACGATCCCGGCCGGCAGGAACGAGATGAACACGGTGCGCAGCTGCGTCGGCAGCTCGCCACGCCGCGTGATCAACGCGAAGCCGGCCACCGCCACGAACGCGCCGATCAGCGCCCACGCCGTGGCGGCACGCGGATCCATCGTCGTTTGGATGCCGACGGCACGCATGGCGTTGTCGCGACACGCGAACAGCAGGGCGCACGAGAACGCGAGCAGCATGCCGCGCGCGCGGAACCCGACGGGAAGATTGCGCTCGTACGCGATCGAGGCACCGCCGATCACGATCAGGATCGTGCCGGCGAGCAGCCCCGCCTTGAGCGGCTCGCCGCGGAACACCACGGCGATGATCGTGGCGAGCAGCGGCGCGGTGCCGATCATGATCGCCACGCGGCTCGCACCGACGTCGCGGACCGCCAGCATGAAGATGATCTGCGTGGCTCCCGGCGCGATCAGGCCGATGGCGAAGTACATCAGCGCCGGGTGGAAATCCGTCAGATCGGAGGCATGACCGGAGACGAGCGCCTCGACGATCACGATCACCATCGCGAGCCCAACGACAACGACAGAACCGGCGATCGGGTCTGGCGTCCGCATGATGCCGCGACGCACGAGTACGGTCAGCAGCGCGAAGAGAATTCCCGCGAGCACGCCCAATCCGATCGCCAGCATCTGTCCACGATACCGCGCCGCCAACAAATCCCACGACGGGCGATGCATTTGCCCCGAACGCGGCTATGATCGCGCCCAGAGCGAGAGCCTGTCAGGGCGAGGAGGAACGATGAAGAAGATCATCCGCGGCGGTACCGTCGTCAATGCACGAGAGACCATCAAGGGCGATGTCCTGATCGACGGCGAGACCGTCGTTGCCGTCGGCCAGATTGGCGATGTCGAGGGCGCCGAGGTCATCGACGCGACCGGTTGCTACCTGCTGCCGGGCCTCATCGACAACCACACCCACATGTCGATGCCGTTCGGTGGCACAACGACGGCCGACGACTACAACACGGGTACGCAGGCAGCTGCCGCCGGTGGCGTCACCGCGATCGTCGACTTCGCGCTGCAGATGGAGGACAACGGCCTCCAGTCGTCGCTCGACCAGTGGATGGGTCGCGCCGAGGGCACCGCGCACGTGGACTACAGCTTCCACATGGCGATCACCCGCTCCGACGAGGGCACGTTCAACGACATGTCGAAGATGGTCGATCAGGGCATCTCGTCGTTCAAGGTCTTCCTGGCGTACAAGGACGTCCTGATGATCACGGACGACCTCTTCATGCGCGTGCTCGAGGAGTCGAAGGAGCACGGCGGTCTCGTGCAGGTGCACGCCGAGAACGGCTGGATCATCGACCGCATGGTTGCCGAGGCTCTCGGCCGCGGCGACACGGCGCCCGTCTGGCACGCCCACACCCGCCCCGAGTGGGTCGAGGCCGAGGCCACGGGTCGCGCGGTGCGCTTTGCCGAGCAGGCCGGTGCGCCGGTCTTCATCGTGCACGTCTCGTGCCAGCCAGCTGCCGAAGAGATCATCGCGGGCCGTGCCCGTGGCGTCGCCGCCTACGGCGAGACCTGCATTCAGTACCTGTTTGCCGACATCACGGATCTCGAGCGCCCCGCGCCTGAGGGTGCGCGCTTCGTGTGCTCACCGCCGCTCCGCGATGCGTCGAACCAGGACTTCATGTGGGACTGCCTCAAGTACGGCCACCTGCAGTCGATCTCGACCGACCACTGCCCGTTTGACGACCCGCAGAAGGCGCTCGGCGCGGACGACTTCTCGAAGATCCCGAACGGCCTCGCCGCCATCCAGCACCGTCTGCCCCTGATGTGGGAGCACGGCGTCAAGGAAGGCCGGATCTCGATGAACCGTCTCGTCGACGTCACCTCGACGGCGATCGCCAAGCAGTTCGGTATTCCGACCAAGGGCGCGATTTCCGCTGGCATGGACGCCGACATCGTGATCTTCGATCCGAACAAGCCGTTCACGTTCTCGCCGGCAACGTCGTTCATGAACGTCAGCTACGACCTCTGGAACGGCAAGACCGTCGCCGGCTCGGTCCGCAGCACCCTCTGCCGCGGCACCACGGTGTTCGACCAGGGCGAGATCAAGACGCAGCCGGGCCACGGCAAGTTCCTCAAGCGCATCCCGTTCGACGTGGCGCGCCAGGGCGACATGGCCTAAGGCCTACGTGCAGCCAGCGTGCTGGCTGCACGTTTGGATCCGGATCCAGATTTGCCGATTTCGCGCAGATCTGGATCCGGATCCAAATTTGTCGAATTCGCACAGATTTGGATCCGGATCCAGATCAGCGTTCGTGCAGCGGTTTGCCGCCGTTCATGGCGGCGACGACTGCGTTGGCGATCTGATCGCCATAGCCCGCCTCGATGGCGGCACGGTACGTCGCCACGCAGGCCTCCGCGATCTGCGTCGGCGTGCCCGCCTCCGCGGCGAGGCGCAGAAAGACGTCGACGTCCTTCGCCATCAGCTCGACGGACAACCCGCCGGGCATGTCGTCACCCGCCACGATCTTCGGGAAGCGATTGGCGCTTGCCCAGGAGCCGCCGCTGCCCGCGTTGATCGCCTCGAGCAGGCGCACCGGGTCGAGCCCCGCGGCGACGCCGGCGAGCATCGCCTCACCCGTCGCGGCGAGCGTGACGGCATTCAGGACGTTATTGACGGCTTTGGTGGCGTGTCCCGCGCCGCTCGGCCCCATCACCAAGACCTGTGAGGAGATTGCCTCGAGGACGGGATGCGCGGTCTCGATGGCTGCGTCGTCGCCACCGACGAGCACCACGAGGGCTCCCTTCTCGGCTGCGGCCGCACCGCCAGTGACCCCCGCATCGACGAACGCAATGCCCCGTGCCGCGCACAACCCATGGAGTCGCCGGGTCGAGGCAGGGTCGGCCGTCGTCAGGTCGACGATCGTGAGGTCGGCGGACCCGTGCTCGAGCAGCCCACCCGGCCCTTCGACGACCGCTTCGACCTCGCGCGACGACGGCAGCGAAAGCAGGACAACGGGCGCCTCCACAACGTCGGCGAGCATCGTCGGCTCGGCACCCGTCGCCGCAGCGCGCTCGGCATCGGCATCGCACGCGAGCACGCGGTAGCCCGCACGCACCAGCACGCCTGCCACACGCCCGCCGATGTTGCCGCAGCCGATGATTCCGATGGTCTCCATGACGGCAAGCGTACCGAGCACCCTACGTCCGCTTCCGGGCGCCAGTGCGGCGTCCTCGCAGCGCTGAGCCTGCAACGCTACGGGCGTGGACAGCACCGAAGCACGCCGGATCCTGGTCCAAGGATCCTCAGGCCCCGAGCCCTGCGGCCTGACGATTCGCATCATCGCGGGGCTGCTCGACTACGGCGTCGTGATCGTCGTGCTGTTCTGGATCTACGTCTTCTCGCGTTCGGAGCAACCGGACGGCACGCTGGTCCGGCCTGCCCTGTGGGTGTTCGTGGTCTACGTGATCTGGTGGCTCTGTTACTACGGCCTCTTCGAGTACTTCTGGAATGGCCAGACGCCCGGCAAGCGCGCCACCCGCATCAAGGTCGTGATGGGCAGCGGCGAGCCGCTCACACCAATGGCAGCGGCCAAGCGGACGCTCGCCCGCCCTGTCGACCTGCTGCCGTGGATCACGCCCTACGCCCTCGGCATCCTCTTCATCATCGCCACTGGTCCGAAGCGCCGTCAGCGCATCGGCGACCGCTGGGCCGGGACCAAGGTCATCAAGGTCGACCAGCCCGACCCTTGGCGCGAGCGCACCGACCTCTAACGCGCGGTATAGCCAGCGTCGACGACGAGGGCCGTACCGACCGTCGCCTTCGCGCGCTCACTCGCCAGGTACGCGATCGCCTCGGCGATCTCGGCCGGCTCGATGAGACGACCGATCACCCCCGCGTCCTCGAACGCCTTGCGCGTGCCCTCGGCATCGCCCGACTCGGCGAAGAAGCGCTCGACGAGCGGCGTGTCCGTCGGGCCCGGGCAGACGCAGTTGACGCGAATGCCCTCGGCGGCGTGGTCGAGCGCCATCGCGCGCGTCAGGTTCACCGCCGCGCCCTTCGACGCGCAGTACGCGGCGGCATCGGGAACGGCGACCATGCCAAGCTGGGAGGCGACCACGACGATCGCGCCCCCGCCGACGGAACGCAAGTGCGGAATCGTGGCGCGGCACGTCAGGTAGACGCCGCGCACGTTGATGCTCATCACGCGGCCGAACTCCTTCGGCGTGCACTCGACGACGGAGCCGCGCGAGGCGACGCCGGCGGCCGTCACGACGACGTCGAGGCCGCCGAGCTCCGCCACGGCCTGCTCGACCGCGGCGGCAACCGATGCGTCGTCGGAGACATCGCAGACGACTTTCACGTCGGCGCCACTTTGCGCCAGCATCGCCTCGTCGACATCTAGAGCAGCGACGCGGCAGCCGTCCTCCTGGAAGCGCGCGACGCTCGCGGCACCGATGCCCGAGGCGCCGCCGGTGATCAGGACGCGGCGGCTCATACGGCCGTCATCCCGCCGTCGACGATGAACGCCGAGCCCGTCACGAACGAGGCGCGGTCGCTCGCCAGGAAGGCGATCGCGTCGGCGACCTCCTCGGCGCGGCCGACACGCCCGATCGGATGCATCGGCTCGAACGCGGCAAAGGCCGCCTCGGGATCGGCGAGGCCGGCGACGAACTGGCGCGGCTGCGGTGTATCGATCACCCCCGGGCAGATCGCGTTGACGCGGATGCCCTGATCGGCAAGGTCGATCGCCATGCACTTCGAGAGGTGAATCACGCCCGCCTTGGCGGCGCCGTACGCGCTCATGAAGCGCAGCGCCTTGATGCCGCCGACGCTGGCGATGT
Source organism: Thermoleophilia bacterium (assembly GCA_037133755.1). GTDB lineage: Bacteria > Actinomycetota > Thermoleophilia > Gaiellales > F1-60-MAGs149 > F1-60-MAGs149. The sequence goes on along the minus strand of JBAXNN010000003.1, from coordinate 107,685 downwards.
TGATCACGTTGGCGCCCGCACGCCCAGCCATCAGCGGGAGCACGGCCTCCGAGACGAGGAACACGCTCTTGAGGACCGCGTTGTGGACGAAGTCCCACTGCTCCTCGGTCGTCTCGAGGAAGGGTGCGCCGACGATCGCGCCGTGATTGCACACGAGAACATCGACGCCACCGTGTGCATCACGTGCCGTCTCGGCGATGCGCGCGCAGTCGGCAGCCTTGGTGACATCGGCGACGCACCAGGCGGCGGCGTACTCGGCGGCGACCTCTTCGACGGCAGCCTCACGATCGGAGAGGACGAGCCGCGCGCCCTCCTCCGCCAGCCGCGCAGCCGTAGCGCGACCGATGCCACCGGCCGCACCCGTCAGGACGACGACACGATTCTCAAGCTCTCCAGCCATTGTGCGTTTCCCTTTCCCCGCCACCCCGGATACTCTCCGGTCAGGAGAGGATACCCCGCGCGCGCCGCTCGTCCTAGGGCGCGGGGAGACCACAGGAGGAGAGACCCATGCCCTTCGTCACGCTGGCGAATGACAACCGCATCTACTACGAACTGACCGGTCCCGAGGACGGCCCGATCGTGATGCAGTTCGGCGGCTCGCTGTTTGGCCGCCACAACTTCGGCTTTGTCAACGACGGCTTTCGCGAGGCTGGCTTCCGCCTGCTCTCGTTCGACGCCACCGGTTACGGTCGTTCGGACTGCCCCAACACCGAGCACTCCGTCGAGAACTGGGCCGACGAGGGCGCGCTCCTGCTCGACGCTTTGGGCTTCGACCGCGTCTTCGTCCACGGCACGTCGATGGGCGGCATGGTCACGATCGCGTTCGTCGGCAAGTACCCCGAGCGCACGATCGCGGCCTGCGCCGACTGCGGTATGGCCCGCTGCGACCTCTACCGCAAGGTCTACTTCGGCACGTGGCGCAAGATGGCAGAGGCGATGCCGCTCGACGATTTCTGCGACCTCGTCACGATCCAGGCCGTCGGCGACCAGTTCCTCGCCGACAACCCGGGCACCTTCGATCTCGTGCGCCACGTGATCCGACTCAACCCGCCGTACACGATCCGCTGGGCCTGCCTCGCCATGGAGAACATGGACAACGAGCACATCGCCCGCGAGATCAAGCGCCCGATCCTCTTCACGAACGGCTCGCGCGACACGATGACGCCGCCGCGCCTGGCAACCGGCGGCTTCTCGGCCCACGACATCGCCGACGCGATCGGCGATTGGGCGACGGTGCACGAGTTCACCGAGATCGGCCACGCCGGCCTGCTCGAGTGCCCCGCTGAGGCCACCGAGCTCGTTACCACATTCTTCAAGCAGCACGCGGACGCCTAGGAGACCCCTGACCATGCATTTCGGCATCACCGTTCTTCCCGACCCGCCGTACACCGACCTCGTGCGCCTGTTCAAGCAGGCCGAGGACAACGGCTTCGAGATCGGCTGGACCTACGACTCGCACGTCCTCTGGCAGGACCCGTACCCGCTGCTGACGGCCGCGGCCCTCGGCACGGAGCGCATCAAGCTCGGCATGTGCGTGACGAACCCGGGCACGCGCGAGCCCACGGTGACGGCGTCGGCGCACGCCACGCTCAACGACCTCTCGGGTGGCCGCGTGGTCTTCGGCATTGGTCGCGGTGACTCCGCACGCCGCTACATCGGCCTGCAGCCCGTCAAGGTCGCCGAGTACGAGGCCGCAACCGCGATGATGAAGGACCTGATGAACGGCCGGAAGGCCGAGTGGAACGGCAAGGAACTTCAGCTCGAATGGGCCAAGGACCTGCCGGAGATCCCGTTCTACCTTGCGGGCTATGGCCCGAAGGCGCTCGCCGTCGCTGGGCGCCACGCCGAAGGCGTGATCATCCAGCTCGCCGATCCCGAGATCATTCAGTGGATCATGGGCCTCGCCCGCGACGCGGCCGAGCAGGCCGGTCGCGACCCCGATGCTCTTGAGCCGATCGTCTGCGCCCCCGCGGTGCTGATGGACGACATGGCGGCCGCCCGCGACGCGTCGCGCTGGTTCCCGGCGATGGTTTCGAACCACGTCTTCGACCTGATGCAGCGGTACGACAAGTCCGAATTGCCCGAGGCGCTGACGTCCTTCATGGAGCGCCGCGAGTTCTACAACTACGACGACCATTCCCGCGAGGGCGCCGCGCACGGCGAGTTCGTCGATGACGAGACCGCAGATCGCTTCAGCATCCTCGGCACCGTCGAGCAGCACGTCGCCAAGCTCAAGGAGCTCGAGGCGATCGGCGTGAAGCACTACAACATCTATCTGATGGCCGGCGATCGCGAGCGCACGATCGACGTGTACGGCAAGGAGATCATCCCGCAGTTTGCGGGATGACGGCGGGAACGCCTCGAGGTGGCTCGGTCGGAAACGACCGATTCACCTCGAGGTGATCCCGTCGCCTCGGTTGATCAACCTCGCCAGCGTTGGCCGTGGTTATCTAGGGCACTGGAACCAGGCGACGCGATGACCTTGAGGTGAATCGGTCCTTCCGGACCGAGCCACCTCAAGGCCCTCGCATCGTCTAGAGCGACCCGACCCGCTCGATCGCACGCCCGACGGCGATGCCGAAGGCTTCCGCTGCGAGCAGCAGGTGCTCCTCCGGCGTGTCTTCCTCGGGGCAGTGCGAGAGGCCGTTGATCGACGACGCGAAGAGCATGACGGTCGGCACCAGGCGCGCCATCTCGGCGGCATCGTGCAGCGGACCCGACGGCAGTGCGCGGTCCGTGCCGGTGACCTCACGAACGGCAGCTCGTGCGTCCTCGATCAGCGCCGGGTCGAACGGGATCGGCGGGATGCGCCAGAGCTGCGCCCACTCCACCGTGCAGCCGAACTCCTCGGCAGCCTGTTGCGCTGCAGTGCGCGCATCGGCGTTCATTGCCGCCAGCGTGTCTGCATCGATGTGGCGCTGATCCACGAGGATCTCCGTGACGCCCGGCACCGCGGTGACGACGCCCGGCGTGCAGTTGGCGTTACCAATCGTCGAGACGCCGTCATGGGCAATCGCGACGTCGCGCAGCAGGAGGGCGAAGCGCGCCGCCGCCGAGAACGTGTCCTTGCGCTGCAGCATCGGCGTGGAGCCGGCGTGCGCGGCCTGGCCGCGGAAGGTGACGGTGTAGCGCTCGACGCCGACGGTGCCGAGCACGGCGCCGACGGCAAGCCCCTCGCTCTCGAGTACCGGGCCCTGCTCGATGTGCAGCTCGAGGTAGGCCTTGACGTCATCGATGCGGCGCTTGGCGAGGTGGGACTGGTCGAGGTCGACGCCCATCGCCTTGAGCGCGTCGTCGAGACGGATGCCGTCCTTGTCGGTGAACTCGCGCACGTCGGCGATCTCGAGCGTGCCGGCGAACGCCGACGAGCCGAGCAGGCTACGACCGAAGCGCGCGCCCTCCTCATCGGCCCAGTCGACGAGCTTGATCGTGCAAGCCGGCGTCCCGGCGGCAGCGGCCGAGCGCAGCACCTCGAGCCCGCCCATCACGCCCAGAACGCCATCGAGCCAGCCGCCCCGCGGCACGGCGTCGACATGGCTGCCGACGGCAACGGCCTCGGGGCGAGCACCCGGCAGCGTCGCCCAGATGTTGCCGCACTCGTCCATCTCGTAGGTGACGCCGGGGATCTCATCGAGCTTGGCGCGCAGGAAGTCGCGGGCCTTGACCCAGTCGTCGGTCCAGGCCAGACGACGGGCACCCTCGGGTCCACCGGTCAGAGCGCGCAGCTCCTTGAGATCGCGGACGACGTTGGCGGGGGCATAGGCAGCGGTACTCATGCCGGGAGAATACTGCCTCGAACGTTGGATTTCCCGGGGTGGCGGGTATGCTTGCCGTCATTCCGACCGGAGGATCCATGCGCATCACGCTCTGTGACGTCGGCCCGCGAGACGGGCTCCAGAACGACCCCGTCCAGCTCGAGCCCGCCCAGCGCGCCGAGTTGGTCGATCGGCTATCCGCGACGGGCCTGCCGCGCGTGGAGGCCGTGTCGTTCGTCAACCCGAAGGCTGTGCCCCGCATGGCGGGTGCCGCCGAGGTGATGAGCACGATCAATCGCACGCCGGGCGTGATCTACGCCGGTCTGATCCTGAACGGCCGCGGACTCGACGATGCGATTGCCGCGAACGTCGATGAGGTCCATGTCGCCTATCCGCTGACGAATACGTTCTGCCGCAAGAACCAGAACGTCACGCTCGACGAGGCGACCGTCATCGGCCAGCAGCTCGTCGAGGGCGCCAAGGCCGCCGGTAAGCGCGTGACGATGACGCTCGGCGTCAGCTTCGGCTGTCCGTTTGAGGGCCCGGTCGACCCGGGCCTCGTCGTCGAGCACGCGCGCATCGCGGTTGCCGCTGGTGCCGACGAGGTGATCCTCGCCGACACGGTCGGTGTCGCCGTCCCGACGCAGATGACGCAGCTGGTGCCCGCGACGCTCGCGGCTGTTCCCGGTACGCCCGTCGGCCTGCACCTGCACAACACGCGCAACACCGGCTATGCGAACGCTGCGGCCGGCCTCGAAGCGGGCGCAACGATCTTCGATGCCTCGATCGGCGGTCTCGGTGGCTGCCCGTTCGCACCGCGCGCCACGGGCAACATCGCCACGGAGGATCTCGTCTACATGCTCGACGGCATGGGCATCGACACCGGTGTCGATCTCGACGAGTTGATCCGCGTCAGCGAGTGGCTGGGCGGTGTGATGGGTCGCGACCTGCCGGGTCTCGTGCACCGCGCCGGTCCGTTCATCCCCGTCGGCACGGACTGACGATGACGCGCATCGCCTTCGCCGGTGTCGGCACGATGGGCCGGCACCTGGTCCGCCATCTCATCGAAGCCGGCCATGAGGTGCGGGTCTACGACCCCGTTCCTGCGGCGATGGAGTACGCCGCCTCGATCGGTGCTGACGCCTCGGCAACCTCGATTGCAGAGATCTGCACCGACGCCGAGGTGTTCCTGCTCTCGATGCCGACCGTGGCGCTCGTCGGACAGGTGGCCCGCGAGGCAGCCCCTGCACTACCGCAGGGAGCCTTGCTGGCCGACGTCTCCACGAGCCCGCCGGCGCTCGCGCAGGAACTCGCTGCCGAGCTCGAGCCGCTCGGCATCGTCGTCGCCGACTGCCCGCTGTCTGGCGGTCCCGTCGGCGCCGAGGCCGGCAGCCTGACCTCGATGATCGGCGGCTCGGATGCCGCCTACGCCACGCTCGAGCCGATCGCCCAGACGTGGAGCGCCTTCGTCGTGCACACCGGCGCCCATGGCACGGGGCAGGCCGCGAAGCTCTGCAACAACATGCTGGCGGGCCTGCATATGGCCGGCCTCTGCCTGTCGCTTGCCGCTGGCCGTCGCGCCGGGCTGTCCGACGCGATGCTCTTCGACATCCTGTCGCGCTCGACCGGCGATTCGCGCGTCATGCGCGCGCGCTATCCCGGCCTCGGCGTTGACGATGCCCACCCGTCGAACCGCGACTACGCGGCGCTCTTCACGTTGGACCTGATGACCAAGGACATGGAGCTGTCCGAGGAGTTCCTGACGAGCATGGGTCTCGACCCCGGTCTGATCGAGGCCGCCACGTCCGTCTACCACGAGGCTCAGGCCGAGGAGCTCGGCACGCTCGACTACTCGGGGCTGATGCGCCTCGCCCGACTGCAGGAGGAAACGCAATGAACCAGGCAGACCTCGCCGTCTCGTTTCAGACCGACGGTGTCGCCGTCGTCACCGGCGCCGCCCAGGGCATCGGACAGGCCGCAGCGGTTGCGCTCGCGCAGCAGGGTGCGGACGTGGCGTGCGTCGACCGCGACGCCGACCGTTGCGCCGAGACGGTCGCCCTCGTCGAAGGCCTCGGTCGCAAGGCACTGGCTATCGGCTGCGACGTGTCGTCGCGCGCCGAGGTCGATGCCGCTGCCGAGCGCATCGTCGCCGAGTTGGGCCCGATCGCGTTTCTCGCCACCTGCGCCGGCGTGCTGACGGAGAACGTCACCGCCGAAGAGGTCAAGGACGAGGATCTCGACACGCTCTGGTCCGTCAACGTCAAGGGCTCGTTCAACTGGGCGATCGCGGCCTCGCGCTCGATGATCCCGGCTGGGCGCGGCTCGATCGTGCTGATCTCGTCGCAGGCAGGCCTCGTCTCGCTGCCGAGCCAGGCGGGCTACTCGATGTCGAAGGGCGCGGTCGCCACGATGGCCCGCAGTCTCGCGATCGACTGGGCCAAGCATGGCGTGACGGTCAATGCGCTCTGCCCCACGTTCATCTGGACGCCGATGGCGGCGCCGATGCTCGAGATTCCTGAGGTGCACGCGGCCGCCGTGCGGCGCATTCCACTCGGACGGGTGGGTCAGCCGCGCGACATCGGCGGTGTCGTGGCGTTCCTCTGCTCGCCTGCCGCCTCGCTGATCACCGGCGTCGTGCTGCCGGTCGACGGCGGCTGGACCGCCGGCGAGCCCGAGCTGCCGCTGTAGCTCGGCCGCTTCGCGGCAGTTGAGACGTTTGTCTCTTATTCCGAAGACTTTGCCTAAGTTGGTATGTCGGTTTACCATTCGACTCTGGTCGAACGACTCGGCGTGTTCGACGACTCGAGGCTGCCCCGCCTCGCCCGACTGCAAGAGGAATCGCAATGAACCAGGCAGAGCTCACGATCTCGTTCCAGACCGACGGCGTGGCCGTCGTCACCGGTGCCGCCAGCGGCATCGGCCAAGCGGTCGCGGTTGCGCTCGCGCAGCAGGGCGCGGACGTGGCCTGCGTCGGCCGTAGCGCCGAAAGCTGCGCCGAGACGGTCGCGCTCGTCGAGGCACGTGGCCGCAAGGCGCTCGCCGTCGGGTGCGACGTCGCATCGCGCAGCGAGGTCGATGCCGCAGCGGAGCGCATCCTTGCCGAGCTCGGCCCGATTGCGTTTCTTGCGACGTGTGCCGGAGTGCTGACGGAAAACGTCTCCGCCGAGGAACTCACGGATGAGGACCTCGACCTGCTGTGGTCCGTCAACGTCAAGGGTTCGCTCTATTGGGCGGTCGCTGCGTCGCGCTCGATGATCCCGGCGGGGCACGGATCGATCGTGCTGATCTCGTCGCAGGCCGCGCTTGCTTCGCTGCCGCACGAGACGGGCTACGGACTGTCGAAGGGCGCCGTCGCGACAATGACCCGTACCCTGGCGATGGACTGGGCCGAGCACGGGGTGCGGGTCAACGCGGTCTGCCCGACGATCATCCGCACGCCAATGGCAGCCAAGCTCGAGATTCCTGCGGTTCACGCCGCCCTGGCGCGGCGGATCCCGCTCGGACGTGTGGGCGAGCGTCGCGAAATCAGCAGCGTCGTGGCGTTTCTCTGCTCGCCCGGAGCCTCGCTGATCACCGGCGTGGTGTTGCCCGTGGATGGCGGCTGGACCGCCGGCGAGCCCCTCCCGTCGTTCTCGGACTAGACCGGTCGGCCGCGGCCGGGGCGGAACAGCGGGAAGCCGTCGTTGACGACCTGCTGCCCGCGCGAGAAGACGTGGACGACGCGGCCCGTCAGTTCGAGGTCGTGCCAGGCCGGCGCCTTGCCACGACCTTCGAGCTGCGTGGGATCGACAGTCCAGACGGCCGTGGGATCGACGAGCGCGACATCGCCATCCGCTCCGACCTGCAGCGAGCCCTTGCGCGGCCACATGCCCAGACGCCGCGCCGGGCGCTCGCCGATGATCTCGCACAGCGTGGGCAGGTCGATGCGCCCGGTGGCGACGCCAGCCGACAGCAGCGCCGGCAGAAACAGTTCGAGCGAGGCGACGCCGACCCAATCGCTGCTGCCGTCCAGCGGCTCGGAGCGATGGTCGCTGACGACACCCTCCAGACGCCCGTCGGCGAGCGCCGCCCACAGCGCGTCACGATCCTCCGCCGAGCCAAGCGCCGGTGCGGTGCGCATGGAGTACGGCAGCTCCTCGAGGCAGAGATGGACGATGCTGGTCGAGCCCGTCGCAATCGACGTCGGCAGGGCCTCGACAGCCTCAGCGCTGGCCAGCGGCAGGACATGCGGTGCGATGTCGGACAGCGCGGCAAGCGCAGTGAGCCCGTCCAGACGGGCGCGCTCGCCCGCGCCACCGAGCCGCCCCGCCATGCGCACCGTGATCGGCACGTCGGCAAGCGCGGCAACCCGCAGGTGCGCGCCCGGTCCCGCCGTGCCGGCGCGGTACGTCACATCGAGATCGAGGAAGGCGCCGCCGAAGCCGACGTGGAAGCCCACGCCGCGCATGCGCTCGTCGGCATCCGGCGTCGGCTGGCCGATGCCGACGAGAAACACGTAGTCGACGAAGACCGTGCCGCTCGCGCGGCGCTCACCGTCGTGGAACGTCACATCGCACGTCTCGCGATCGCCCGGCACCAGCGGCACGGCGACGGTGGTCACGCCACCGCGCGCCGCCGCGATCGTGCCCGAACCGAGATCATCGGCGGATGCGCCGGCACCGCGCGGTGCGCCGATCGGCGCCAGCGCGTCGATCGCACCCGGCAGCGCGGTCAGTCCCGCGGCATCGAACTCCTCGTGCTCCGCGCCCTCCCCCTCGGCTGCGGGGTCGAAGGTCAGCCCCGGACCGCGCTCGACGATTGACCCGTCGCGGATCAGCAGATCGCCCGTTTCCCCCGTCGGCGAGTCGCCGAAAACACAATTGCGCAAAAGCAGCGTGGCCATGCCGAGAACGGTACCCGCAATGGACGGGACGCCGCGCGACCTGTGCAAACCGTCCTGATCCGGACGATTCGTGCGGTGTGAGCCGGATCTCGGGTTTGACACTTCGTCCGCACCCGCCTATAACCTCTGTTCACCGATGGGTTCTGGACCTCAGAGCCCGCGGTAGAGGAGAAAGTGTGATCGGAGACGATCACAGAGACCACAGGGGGAACGGATGAGCAATTCGGAATCCGACGACATGCGCCGCATGAATCGTCGCCAGTTCGTCAGGAACGCCGGCCTTGCCGGTATCGGCCTGACCGCCGCCGGCGCACTTGCCGCGTGCGGTGGAAGCGATTCGGGTTCGTCGTCGAGCTCGGCTGACACGGCTGCTGCCGCGTCGTCGGCTGCTGACGCACCCGCCTACCAGGGCACGCTTCGCGTCCTGGGTATCGGCGTCGACCAGAGCGACCCGATCAAGGCCATGTACGAGAAGGACCACCCGGGCGTCAAGCTCGAGTGGATCATCAAGTCGACGCCTGAGACGACGCAGATCGTGCTCACGCAGCCCGACTCGTTCGACATCTTCTCGGGCTACTACCATCAGCTCGATCAGACGTGGCCGGCCGGCAACCTGCAGGCCATCCCCACGTCGGCGATGACTCGCTACAGCGAGATCTCGCCGCTGATCACCACTGGTGTTCTTGCCGAGGGCAACAACCCGGGACAGGGCGACGCCCCGTACCGCAAGCTGTACGCCACGGACAACAAGACGCTGGCCGGCGAGAAGGAGACTGACTTCATCACGCTGGTCCCGGCCAACCACAACTCGGACGCCTTCGGGTACAACGAGAAGGAGCTCGGCGAGCAGACCTCGTGGGCCATCCTCGTCGACCCGCAGGTCAAGGGCAAGGTCGCCATCATCGACGACCCGGAAATCGGCGCGATCGACCTCGCCATGGCCGCTGAGGCCGCTGGTCAGGTCACCTTCGTCGACAAGGGCAACATGACGAAGGCCGAGATCGACGAGCTGATGAACTACTGCATCTCGCTGAAGAAGCAGGGTCAGTTCCGCGGCTTCTGGGCGACGTTCGACGAGTCGGTCAACTTCATGAGCTCCGGCGAGGTTCTCGTCGAGTCCATGTGGTCGCCGGCCGTCTCGCTCCTCCAGGCGCAGAACTTCCCGGTCCGCTACGCGGCACCGAAGGAGGGCTACCGCGGCTGGGGTGGCGGCAATGCGATCGCCTCGCACGTCGCCGAGGATGCCTCGAAGCAGGCAGCTGCTCTCGAGTACGTCAACTGGTGGAACACTGCTGGCCCCGCCGGCAACATGGGCCTCCAGGGCTACTACAACGCGGTCATCGACGCCACGGCCCAGGGCCTCGTCGCCGGTTCCGCCGAGGACGAGTTCTGGCTCCAGGGCGCACCCGCGTCGAAGACCCTCAACGATCCGTTCGGTCAGCCGACGATCAAGAAGGGCACGGTTCGTGACGGCGGCTCCTACGAGGACCGCTGCTCGAACTTCAACACGTGGAACAGCCACATGGACGAGGCTGACTACATGTCGCAGAAGTGGCAGGAGTTCAAGAGCGCATAACGCGTTCTTGTCCTGCAGGTAGTACCCGGAGGGGGCGACTTCGGTCGCCCCCTCCACATCTGAACTAGAGAGAAACGGGATATAGGGTGAGTGATACAGGGCTCGTACTGAAAGACGTGTACCGGGTCTTCCCGGGCAACGTCACGGCAGTCTCGGACGTCAACCTCGAGATTGCGAATGGCGAGTATGTCGTCTTCCTCGGCCCCTCGGGCTGCGGCAAGACGACGACGCTGCGCATTATCGCCGGCCATGATGATCCGTCCAGCGGCACCGTCACCATCGACGGTGAGCTGATGAACGGCGTTTCGCCGGCCGATCGCCCGATCACCACGGTGTTCCAGCACTACGCGCTGTTCCCGCACAAGTCGGTTTTGAACAACGTCGCGTTCGGACTCAAGATGCAGGGCGTCGATAAGGCGGAGCGCGAGATCCAGGCCAAGGCCGCGATTGATCTCGTGGGCCTGACCCCGATGATGGATCGCAAGCCGCGCGAGCTCTCGGGCGGCCAGCAGCAGCGCGTCGCTCTCGCCCGCGTGCTCGTCACGCGCCCGAAGGCGATTCTGCTCGACGAGCCGCTCGGCGGCCTCGACCGCCTGCTCCAGCTGCGCATGCGCGTCGAGCTGCGCGCCCTACAACGCGAGCTCGGCATCACGTTCATCCACGTGACGCACAACCAGGAAGAGGCCCTCTCGATGGCCGATCGTATCGTCGTCATGGGCGATGCGATCGTGCAGCAGGTCGGTACTCCGGAGCACCTCGCACGCCACCCGCGCAACGAGTTCGTCGCCAAGTTCATGGGCGACAACAACGTGCTCACGGGCAAGATCTCCGCTGCCACCGGGAGCGCGGTCACCATCGACACCAAGTACGGCAAGGTCGAGGTCGACGGCACCGGTAAGGTCGGAGACGAGGGCTCGATGGCTATTCGCGCCAGCGCCGTCAAGGTCAACACCGATGTACCGGCGGGAGCGAACAAGCTTGAGGCTCGACTCGACTTCGCTGAGTACCTCGGCGACTCGGTCAAGCTGCACATGGACCTGGACGGCCAGCCGTTCCTCGCCAAGGTTCATGAGGAGCGCTACGCGGAGATTCGCGCCTTCGAGGGCAAGCGGGTTACCGTCAGCTGGTCGCGTGAGGATGGTCACCTCCTTGAGCAGTAATGACCACAGCGCGCTCGACGAGGCCAAGGCAGAAGTTGCCGAGGCCACGGCTCTCGAGACGCCACATCATCCCGAAGCACCGCAGGGCATCGTGGCCACGTCTGGCCCGACGCGCTCGCCGCTCGTGACGCTGGCGTGGATCGCACCGGGCACCATCTGGCTGCTCCTGTTCCTGATCGCTCCGCTCGTCATGATCGTCCTCGTGTCCCTGTGGGAGCGCACTCCCGTGGGCTTCGATGCGTTTTCGTTCACCGGCGCCGCCTACGGGCGCCTCTTCGAGACCAGCGTGTACACCAACACGCTGCGTGACACCGTGATCCGGTCGCTGATCATCACGCTGCTCTGCATCGTTATCGGCTATCCGATCGCGTTCTTCCTGGCGCGCTGCGTCAAGGCGGTCAAGTTCCAGATCGCGCTGTTCATCGTCGTCCTCGCCCCGTTCTGGGTCGCGTACGTGGTGCGCATCGTCTCCTGGCTGCCCGTCCTGGGCCGTCAGGGTCTGATCAACTACTTCCTCGTTGAAGTCCTGCACGTCATCAAGGAACCGATCGATGCGTTGTTCTACTCGACGTTCGCGATCACGCTGGCCCTGATCCAGCTGTACGTCCTGTTCATGGTCACACCGATCTTCTTCCAGCTCGCAACGCTGGATAACGCTGCGATCGAGGCCGCACGCGACCTCGGCGCAACGCCGGCCAAGGTCTTCCGGGAAGTCATCTTCCCGTTGTCTCTGCCTGGCGTGCTGATCGGCTGCATCTTCGTGTTCGTCCTCACCATGGGTGAGTTCGCGACGGTGCGTCTGATCGGCGGTGGCACGATCCAATCCGTCGGTACCCTCGTCTACGAGGCCTACGTGCTGCCCGACCTGCCGAAGGCGGCAGCGGGTGCCACGATCCTCGTCGCCGTGATGACGATTGGCGTGGCGATCATGCTGCGGTTCTCGAAGATCCGGGAGGTCGTGTGATGACGTACGTCTGGTATCTCATCGCGCTGGTGATCATCGCCATTCCGTTCCTCGCGATGGTCTATCTGCCGATCAACCGGTCGAAGCCCGTCCTGCTCGTGTTCTTCATCATCTTCGCCCTGTTCATGTACGGGCCGATGATCACCATGGGCGTGCTGTCCTTCCAGGACACGTCTGGTTCGATGACGTTGCCCGCGCACGGGCTCGGCTCGTTCCACTGGTACAGCGAGCTCAACGCCGACTCGGATCTGATGAGCGGCGTGCGGGACGGTATCGGCAAGTCGCTCTGGATCTCCCTGATCGTTGCGGGAATCACGGCAATCCTGTCCCTCACCCTCGGCATGGCGTTCCGGCGCTCGTTCCGCGGCTCGGGCATCCTGTTCTACGCGATCCTGCTGAGCCTGATGACCCCGGGTCTTCTGCTCTCCCTGGGTCTCTCGTTCCTGCTGTACTACTCCACGCCGTACCTGAACGATGCGGGTATCAACTACCACACCGGTCAGGCTCCGCTCGGGTACATCCCGATTATCGGCGTGCAGGCTGTTTGGGCTCTGCCCTTCGGCTTCCTCGTGATGATGTCGATCTTCAATCGCTACGACGCACGGTCTGAAGAGGCCGCACGCGATCTCGGCGCTGGCAGCTTCACGACGTTCCGCGAGGTCACCCTTCCGCTCATCTGGACGGGTGTGTTCGGTGCTGGCCTGTTCGGCTTCACGCTCGCGCTCAACGAGTTCGAGCGCACGTTCCTCGTGTCGGGTGCCATCAACACCCTCCCCCTGGAGCTGTTCATCATCACGTCGACCTCGGTGCTCCGTCCGTATGTGTACTCGCTGGGCGTCGTGACGATTCTGTTCTCGTTCCTCCTGATCGCACTCTTCCTGGTCGTGTCCGCTGTGACCGGCCGCAAGAAGGCTCGTGCGATCGAGGAAGACGACGGCGGATCGATGAACACCTCGGCCATGCAGGCCGCCCCCTCGGGCGACTGATCCGAAACAACGAGGCCCCGTCCCGGCACCAGCCGGGGCGGGGCCTTTTTCGTTGGGAGGACATCACATCCGCGCGGTTGTCATGTCCACCCTCGATCGCCGGCGGGCTCTCGCCTCGTGGGGTGGAGGTGGACATGACAACCGCGCGGATGTGGTGTCCACCCCTGGATCGCGAGCGGCCCCGGATTGAGCCGCCTACACTCCCCGCATGCCCACCACTCGCACCGGCGGCTGCATCTGCGGCGGCGTCCGCTACACCGCGCCCGAGCCAATCCGTCCCATCAACACGTGCCATTGCCGCGAGTGCCGGCAGATGGCGGGTGGTCCCTCGTCCTTCACGGCCTGCGATGCGGATGGTTTCGCCTTCACCCAGGGCGAGGAGCTCGTGCACTGGTTTGCGGGTCCGACGAGCATGACGGGTGGCGAGCGCGGCTTCTGCTCGACGTGTGGCACGTACCTGCTGTTCCGGATCCCCGAAGACCCGCTGCTGTACTTCAGCTCCACCACGCTCGACGACGAGACGGGCCTCCGCGTGGAGGCGCACATCTTCTGGGACAGCCGCGCGCCATGGGAGCAGCCAGACGGCCTGCCGACCATCGACGGCTATGGCGACGAGGGGCTGGCTGCGATCTACGAGTGACGACGGGAGAGCCTCACCGCTGATCCCGTTCGACGACGGGAGAGCCTGTCGGTTGATCGCGTTCGACGACGGGAGAGCCTGTCGGTTGATCGCGTTCGACGACGGGAGAGCCTGTCGGTTGATCGCGTTCGACGACGCGAAGGCCTTGAGGTGGCTCGGTCGGTAACGACCGATTCACCTCAAGGTCATCGCGTCGCCTGAGTCCAGCAACCCGAATCACCACTGCCACTGCTAACAACGTTAATCCACACAGGCGACGGGATCACCTCGAGGTGAATCGGTCGTTACCGACCGAGCCACCTCGAGGTGTTCCCGTCGTTACCGGGTGACAGCAGCAGCGACCGGCCCGATACCGCCGTCGGCGATGTCGTTCACGGCCGCGATGATCGCGTCCATCTGGGCGTCGTCGAAGACGCTGGAGGCGAGCGAGCGGAACTTCGTGCACATGCCGTCGTAGCCGAGCTTGTTCTCCGGATCGCCCTTGGCGTGCTCGAGCGATGCCGTCAGCGTGCGACCGTCGGTCGTCGTGATCGTCATGTCGCACGGCCAGAGGTCCGGGTACTTCGCGTCGAACTCGGGCTTGACGATCGCCACCGTCTTCTCGGCAACCGAGAGCACCGCAGCATCGCCGAGCGCCTCGGGGGCGTACTCATCGAGCGAGGCCTGGCCCTTGGCGATACCAAGGCCGACGGCGTACGGCAGCGAGAACTGCGCGTCGACATCGTTGGTCGGTCGGATCTTGCGGTCACGCGGCTCGACGACGATGCCGACCGCGGCCGTCACCACACCGACCTCGATCGACGCGATGTCGTCGGGACCGATGCCGTGCTCCGCGCGGAGCGCGATCGCGAGATCGATCGGGCCCTGGTTGTAGCGGCAGCAGGCGTGCGGCTTGACGCTGGTGATGGCAAGCTCGAACGGCTGTCCGAGCCCCTGCGTGAGGCGCGCGAGGTTCTCCTCGGAGCCGTACCCACGCAGCAGGCCGTCACGGCCGTCAAACGGCAGCGAGGGGCCTGTGAAGCCGTTCTTGGCGAGATGCGCGGCGATGTAGCCGGCATGGCTCGACCAACCTGGATGCAGGCGCTTCGTCCACGCACCCTCCGACAGGAACTCGGTGCGTCCCGAGGCCTGGCTCGCGGCGATGCCGAAGGCGTGCGCAAGCTGCTCCTCGTTGAGTCCGATCAGCTTGCCGACCGCGGCAGCCGTCGAGAACGCTCCGACGATTGCCGTCGGATGGAAGCCCTTGGCGTAGACCTCCTTGGCTGTCAGCGCGCGTCCGAGGCGGCATGCCACCTCGTAGCCCGCTACGATCGCGGCGATCACGTCGCGGCCGGACGAACCTTCGACCTCCGCGGCCGCCATGGCCCCGGGAATCACCACCACGGCCGGGTGCAGGGACGACGCAGAGTGCGTGTCATCGAGCTCGACCGAGTGCGCGGCGATCGCGTTCGTGAAGACCGCCCACTCGGGCCGTGCTGGCGCCTTGCCGACGACGGCGGTCAGGACCGCGCCGGAATCGGCTCCCAGCGAGGCGAGCGTCGCATCGACGCTCGGCATGTTCTCCATGACGCCGCCCCGGGCGGCCGTGCCGAGGTGATCGAGGATCAGCTCCCGGCAGTAGGCCTCGGTGTCTGCATCGATGTCCTCGTACTTCAGGTCGAGGATCCAGTGTGCGAGGTCCCGTGCGATCACGGAACCACCACGATCTTGCCGAAGTGCCCGCGGCTCTCCATGCGCTCGAAGGCCTTGCGGATGTCCTCGAGCGGCACCTCAGTGTCGACCAGCGGCTTCAGCTTACCGTCGGCGACCATCTGCATGACCGTCTGGTACTCGCCCTTGGTGTACGTGAACGAGCCGATGATCTGCCACTGCATCCGGAACAGCGGGATCATGTCGACCGGCACAACCTCGCCGGAGTGGCCGCCACACGTGACCAGGCGACCATCCTTACCGAGCGAGTGCAGGCCGGCGGTGAAGAGATCGCCGCCCACGTGCTCGTACGTCAGGTGCGCGCCGGCACCATCGGTGATGCGCATGACCTCTTCGACGATGTCCTGCTTGGTGTAGTTGATGCCGTGGTGCATGCCGAACTTCTTCGCGGCCTCGAGCTTGTCGTCTCCCGACGACGTGCCGATGATGCGCGCACCGCTCATGGCGGCGAGCTGGACGGCAGCGGAGCCGATGCCCGAGCCGACCGAGTTGATCAGCACCGTCTCGCCGATCGCCAGGCGACCGCGCGTGAAGAGCATGTGGAAGGCCGTGCCGAACGCGATCTGCGTTGCGGCAGCGTCGGCGTACGACAGTCCGTCCGGGATACGCACGAGGTGGCTCTCCGGGATGGCGCTGTACTCGGCGTACCCACCTCCGCGCGTGATACCGATGAAATCAATGGCGGCGAGGTTCTCGCGGCCGGTGCGGGCGTAGATGTTGTTGAGGTCGATGCCCATCAGGTACGGCGCAACGCGATCGCCGACCTTCCATTCGTCGGACACGGCCGAGCCGACCTCGACGATCTCGCCGGCCAGCTCGAGGCCGAACACGCCGCCCGGATCGACCGGGAAGCGCGAGATGCCCTCGCGGAAGTCCACGTCGAGGTGGTTGAGCGCGCACGCGCCCACCTTGATCAGCACCTCGTTGGGCAGGGGCTTCGGGGTCTCGACGTCCTCGACGACGATCTTGTCGATCCCGCCGAACTCATGAAATAGCGCTGCGCGCATGGCTCTCTCCTCCGTCTCGCAATGCGTGACAGTATCGTCGCCAAACGCGTTTCGGTCAAACCCTACGCTTCCTGTGGGTTTACGCCGCCGCGGGCGCCGAAGTACATCCCGAAGCCCGCGATCACCGTGATCACGGCCGTGAAGGTCCACGCGGCGCCCCAGCCCCAGTGGTCGGCGAGATAGCCGATGATCGGCGGGATCACGACGACGCCCGAGAACACACACCGCAGCGACCAACCGGAGAGGCGACCGACGTGCGTGGAGGGCACGGAGTTGGCGACGAGCGCGAGGAACACCCCGTTCCAGCCGATGCTCGAGAGCCCGACGAGCACGAAGCACGGCCACAGGAGCGGCCCCGTCGGCAGGATGGCCATGCCGATCAGGCCGACAGCCGCGACCAGCGAGGTGATCAGGAGACCCGTCCAGCGGTTGTTGCGGAACCACCGATCGGAGATGACCGCCCAGCCAAGCCGACCGATCGTGCCGCCGGCCATCAGCACAGCGAAGGACACGCCGGCGATCGCCAGGCCGTAGCCGTGGCGCTCGGTCAGAAACAGCGTCGTGTAGGCCATGAACCCCTGCTGCGTTCCGGCCATCAGGAACCCGAAGGCTCCCACACCAAGCCGCCAGGTCCGACGGATGCTGAGCTTCTCCATCACCTGCGCATGATTCGCCCGCGGCCCGACCTGATGATTGAGGTTGTCACGCGTCATGACCACGAGACCGGCCACGACGAGCGCGCCCACGACGGGAGCGAGCATCGACATGCGCCACCCGAACGCGTCTGCGAGCGCCGGCAGCGTGAGGCCCGCGATCAGACCACCCAGCGTGACGCCGATCTGCTTCGCGCTCATCACGAGCCCTTGGTTCGTGCCGTCGGCGGCACCGCGGACGATCACGTTCGTCGGCGGCGTGATGCAGCCGTACGAGAGGCCCACGCCGAACATCGCGACGACGAACAGCCAGACCCAGGGAGAGGCGGCGGCGCTCAACTCGGTGACGGCGATGCCGATCATGGCGATGGCCAGGAGGCGCACGGCGCCGAGCCGATCGGTCAGATGCCCGGCTGGCGTGCTCGCCACAGCCGCGCCGAGGAAGATCGCAGCGGTGATGAACCCGATGGCCGTCAGGCTGATCCCGAGGTCGGCGCGGACCAGCGGTGCCAGCGGCGCGAGCGACAGGTTGGCGTAGGCGCCCATCATCAGCGCGCCACCGCTGATCGCCACCGCCGCGACGGCCCCTCGCCGGCCAACCGCCTGTGGTGCGTGGACGCTCATCACCGGCATACTTCCATAGAATCCTTCGGTCAACAGAGGAAGCCGTATGCGCGCACCCATCCGCACCTTGATGTTCGCCTCCGCCAACGACCCCGTACGGTCGCTCAAGGCGATCGCCATCGGCGCCTCCGCCGTCTGCCTCGACCTCGAGGACGCCGTCGCGACGAGCGAGAAGGCCGCCGCCCGCGAGGTGGTCACGCAGACGCTGCTCGACCCGTCCGTCGAGGGCGCCAATGCCCACGTGCGCATCAACGGTGTCGACACCGAATTCTGCGACGACGACCTGACCGCGCTCGGCCCCCTACTGCCCCGCCTGAGCGGCATCCTCGTGCCGATGGTCGAGTCGGCCGATCAGGTCCGGCATGTCGCCGCGCGCCTTGATGCCCTCGAGGCCGAGCACGGCGTCGAGGCGGGCTCCGTCCAGCTGATCGCCATCGCCGAGACGGCCAAGGGCGTGCTCGCTGCACCCGCAGTGGCCGCGTCCACCCCGCGCCTGCGCACGCTGCTGCTGGGCCCTGCGGACCTCGCGCACGATCTCGGCATCGAGCTGACGGCCGACGGCTACGAGCTCTTCCACGTCCGCAGCCAGCTGGTCCTCGCCGCGCGCGCGGCCGGCCTCGAGGGACCAATCGATGGCCCGTTCCTCGGCCTCAAAGACGACGAGGGTACCCGCCTCTCCGCGCAGTGGGCCAAGCGCCTCGGCTATCAGGGCAAGATGGTCCTGCACCCGCAGCAGCTCCCCGTCGTGGCCGAGGTCTTCGCGCCGAGTGCCGACGAGATCGCGTGGGCCCAGACCGTGGTCGCCGCCTTCGCCGAGCACGAGGCAAAGGGCATCTCGGCCTTCAAGCTCGAGGACGGCACGTTCGTGGACTACCCCGTCGTGCATCGCGCACAGTCGATCCTGCGCGACGCGTGACGACGGGAGCACACCTTCGCTGATCGCGTTCGACGACGCGAAGGCCTCGAGGTGGCTCGGTCCGAAAGGACCGATTCACCTCGAGGTCATCGCGTCGCCTGTATTCAAGATCGGCTTGAACCAACGCCACTTCTGGCGAGGTTGATCCAGCAAGGCGACGGGATCACCTCGAGGTGAATCGGTCGTTTCCGACCGAGCCACCTCGAGGTGTTCACGTCGTCAGACCGCCGGCGACTGTGCCGGCAGCGACTCCAGGTATGCCACGACCTCGTCGTTCGGGAGGACGTCCGCGTACTTCTGGTTCATGTCGAACAGGTTGGCCTCGTGCGGGCCGGGTGCGCGGTCGCCCGAGCACTCCTTCGGCACGATCGTGCGGTAGCCGTGCTGCAGCGAGTCGACAACGGTTGCGCGGACGCAGCCCGAGGTCGTCACGCCGGTCACGATGCACGTGTCGGCCTGCCACGACGCCATCAGGGCGCCGAGGTTCGTCCCCCAAAAGGCGGACGCGAACTGCTTCACAACGAGCACGTCGCGCTCATCCATACCGAGCCGCTCGTCGATCTCCGCCCACGCCGAGCCCTCTTCGAGGACCAGCAGGGACGGCACCTTGGCCTGAAAGACGGCCGCGGCCTGCGCCGGCGACTTGTCGTAGTAGACCGTGGTGAAGACGACCGGGACGCCCTTGTCGTGACACGCATCGACGAGCCGCTTGTTCTGCGCCACGAGCTCCGAGTAGTCGCCGCCGAGCGGCGACGCCGGATCCGTGAAGCCCTTCTGCAGATCGACGATGACCAGGACGGGCCGCCGGCCAAAGCCGGCGGCCTTTCCAAATCCTCGCTCTGCGTAGAACGAGTCGGTGTCCTGTCCGTGCGTACTCACCAGGTCTTGACCATCTCCGGCGACATGCCGTCGGCCTCGCGAACGCGCTTCTGCGCGTCCTCACCCGACTCGAGCGGCGACCAGCGCAGCGGCACTGCGGGGGTCGGGGGCTCGAGTCCGGTCTCGGCCAGGCAGTTCGCCAGGACCTCTGCGAGCGGCGGGCCGTAATCGAAGGCCTGGGGCTCGCCGCGCTCTTCACGCTGCTTCGCCCGCTCAGCCTCCGTGGCTGCCTCATCGACCGAGCCGTCGGCACTGATCACGACGCCGTAGCCCTCCTTCGCGTACGCGGCCGACACGAGGCCGTAGGAGACGTCCTTCTGGACGACCTCGACCGGACGATCGAGACGATCCTTCCAGCCGCCACCACCGGCGGTGCGGTAGACCAGCATGTCGCCGGGCTCGACCTGCACCTCGTCGCACTTCGACGGCAGACGCTCTTCGGTGCCATCGACGCGCTTGAGGATCTTCTCGGAGCGTCCACCGGGGAGACCACCGAGCACGCCCCACGGGCGGGTCAGCCAGCGATCGTCATGGATCGAGACCTGACCGGGCTCGAGGTAGATGTACCGCTTCTCGACGCCGTTGCCGCCACGATGGAGACCCGGACCGCCGGAGTCGGTGATCGTCGTGTACCCGTCAACGCGCAGCGGGTAGTACGTCTCGAGGTACTCGGTGGGAATGTTCTCGAACAGCGGCCACCAGGAGTGCCCGTCCATACCGTCGCCGATCGGACGCCCCGGAATGCCGCCGTACAGGATCTCCATGGCGAAGAAGAAGTCTCCCTTCGCGCCCCAACCCGAGTACAGCATGTACGGCGAGGTGCCGTAGCCCGCTGCCGTGTTGATCTCCGGGGCCTGCTTGCAGAGCGCACCGCCGAGCACGTCGAACAGACGCGCCAGCGCATGCGTGCGGCAGCCAAGCGCCGAGGGGAACCTCGGACGCAGGAGGCAGCCTTCCGGCAGGATGATGTGCAGCAACGGATAGAAGCCGTCGTTGAACAGGATCTGCGGGTCGTTGACCATGATCAGGTAGATGCCGATGAACATCTTGAACATGCCCTCAGAGAGGTAGAAGTTCACCGGACCCATCGCCTGCGGATCCGTGCCGGTCCAGTCGAAGAAGGCATGATCGCCCTCGCGCCAGATCGTCAACTTCATCTTGAACGGACCGTTGCCCAGGCCGTCATCGTCGACGTAGTCCTCGAAGGTCTGAGGCGTCTCCGGGATGGCCCAGTTGATCAGCTGCTTCATCGCCGCATGGGTGCGGTCGAGCAGGGCCTGACACGCGGCCAGGTAGATCTCCTTGCCGAAGCGATCGCACAGCTCCTGCACGCGCTTCTCACCCGCGCGGCAACCAGCCACGAGAGCGAAGAGGTCGGCGCGGTTCATCGCCGCGTTGCGCATGTTGTTCAGGATCAGGTCGAGCACCGGCTTCTGGATCTCGCCACGCTGGACAACCTTGATCGGCGGGATGATGAGTCCCTCGTCGTAGATCGTCTTTGCGTTCGTCGGCAGCGAGCCCGGCAGGCGGCCACCGACGTCCATCATGTGGCCGAACTGCGAGGACCAGCCAACGAGCTCGCCCGAATGGAAGATCGGGACGAGCACGAGCCAGTCGTTCGTGTGCGAGATCGAGCCCGAGCACTTGAACGGGTCGGCGCAAAGGATCACGTCGCCCTCGTAGATGCCCTGGTCCCAATCCTCCATCATCTCGTTGATGTAGGCACCGAACTGGCCCACGACCATGCGGCCGCGGGGATCGGTGATCATCGGGAACTCGTCGTGCTGCTCGCGGATGACCGGGCTCATTGCCGAGCGGAAGAGCACGGCGTCCATCTCATAGCGGGCGCTCTTGAGTGCGCCCTCGATGATGTCGAGCGTGACCGGGTCGATCTCGACCCCGGTCGGGATATCCGCAATGCGGAGTTCGTCTGTAGTAGCTGCCATGAGTCCTCCTCCCTAGGCCTTCGGGTTGATCAGGATGTTGTAGAACTCGTCCATCTCGGCCACATAGCCGGGGAGGACGACCGTCGTCGAGTCGAACTCGGTGACGATGGCCGGGCCGTCGAACTTGGCGCCGGGGGTCATCTTGGCGCGGTCGTAGATCTTCGTCGGGATCTTCTTCCCTTGGAAGACGACCTCGTGATCTTCGACGATCGCGTCCGAACCGTCATTGGCGGACGGGGTGGCCGACGGGAAGTTCATCGTCGGGACCGCGCCGTTGCCGATGCAGCGGAGGTTCACGATCTCCTGCTTGGCGTCGTCCATCTTGAAGCCGTACAGCTGCTCGTGCATGGAATCGAACGTGTTGCCCAGGCCATCGAGCTTGCCGGCCTTGACGTCGTCCATGTTGACCGGCACGGAGATCTCGTAGCCCTGGAGGACGTAGCGCATGTCCGCCAGGTACGTGATCCGCTGACCGCTCTCATCGATGCCCTCAGAGGTCATCCAGTCGCGCGTGCGCTTGCCGAGGTCCTCCAGCACCGAGGCAACATCCTCGGGCTTGACGTCCTCGATCGGCGTCACGATCGTCTGGGCGAACTCGTTGCGGAACTCGGCGACGAGGTCGCCGATGGCGCAGAGCAGACCCGGGCTCGGCGGCACGATGACGGGGAAGGACCCCATCAGCTCGGCCACCGCGTTCGCGTGCAGCGGGCCAGCGCCGCCGAAGGCGACGAGCGCGAAGTCGCGCGGGTCGTAACCGCGCTGCACGGAGACGAGGCGCAGAGCGCCTGCCATGTTCTCGTTGACGATCGCGAGCATGCCCTCAGCAGCCGCCTCGGTGTCGAGACCGATGGCCTCACCGATCTTGGCGACGGCCTTGGTGGAGCCCTCGACGTCGAGCGTCATCTCGCCACCCAGGAGGCGCGGCGGGAGATGACCGACGACGACGTTGGCGTCGGTCACGGTCGGCTCGGTGCCGCCCTTGCCGTACGCGGCAGGACCCGGCTCGGCGCCCGCGGACTGCGGACCGACGCGGAGGGCCTTCGTCAGCTCCGGCACGTGGGCGATCGAGCCGCCACCCGCGCCGACGGTGTGCACGTTGATCGACGGCACCTTCAGGCGGAACTGCCCGATGGTCGTGTCGCGGCCGATCGTGGGCTCACCGTTCTCGCAGAGCGCCACGTCGGTCGACGTGCCACCCATGTCGAACGTGAGGATGTTCGGATGCCCGGCACGGACCGACACCGCAAGGGCGCCGGCAACGCCGCCGGACGGGCCGGACAGGACGCCGTAGATCGGGTTGCGACCCGCCTCGCGCGTCGTCATCAGGCCGGCGTCAGAGCGAAGGATGTTGACGTCGCAGGTCGCGCCGCCCTTCTTCAGCTCGTCGTCGAGACGATCGACGTACGCCTGCACCTTCGGGCGCACGAACGAGTTCATGCATGCCGTCAGGGTGCGCTCGTACTCGCGGAACTCCGGCACGACGTCCGAGGACAGCGTGACGGGGAAGCCCGGGTAGAGACGCTCGACGATGTCGCCGATTTGCTTCTCGTGCTTGTTCGAGATGTACGAGTTGATCAGGCCGACCGTGAGCGACTCGACGCCACTCTCGACGAGGTCCTTGACGATCCCCTCGACCTGCTTCTCGTCCACGGGCACGACGGTCTCGCCACGCGGACCCATGCGCTCGACAGCCTCGCGCGTGTCGGCGAGGGTCGCCGGCGGCTCGGGCTTCTGCATGATGATCCAGCCAGCCAGCGGGCCCGGCGTCTGCGAGCGTGCCAGATGCAGGATCTGCTGGAAGCCCTGGGTCGTGATCAGGCCGACGCGAGAGCCCTTGCCCTCGAGCACGGCGTTCGTCGCAACGGTCGTGCCGTGCATGATGTTGCCGAGATCGCCGGGCGTGATGCCCGCCGTCTCGCAGATGCGTGCGACACCATTGAGCACGCCCTGGGAAGGGTCGCTCGGCGTCGACGGGGTCTTCACCCGATGCTGTGTTCCGTCCTCGTCATTGACGAGGAACAGGTCGGTGAACGTGCCACCGACGTCCACTCCTAGGCGATACGCCACGAGTCCGTCCTTTCTCTCCTCTTGCAGGTCATTACGCTAGACGATCCCGGCCTCTTGCAGGCGACCGAGCTCACTCTGTGAGAGCCCGACCAGTCCACACCAGACCTCTTCGTTGTCCGCCCCGACCTCCCATTTGCCGCCCCACTTGATGTGGCCCGGCGTCTCGGAGAGCTTCGGGGTGATGCCCGGAACCGGCATAGTGCCGATCTCGGAGTCTTCCAGATCCACGATCAGTCCGCGTTCGCGGAAATGCGGATCGTCGTACATGTCGGCCGCCGAGTAGACCCCGGCGGACACGACGTTGGCCTCGGCGAGCATCGAATCGAGCTCGGCCGCCGTGTAGCCGGCGGCCCACTCGTCGATCATCGCGTACAGCTCGTGCTCGTGCTCGCCGCGGGCGCGATGCGTGGCATAGCGCTCGTCCTCGGCGAGCTCGGGCTTGCCCATCAGCGCCGCGAGGCGCTTCCACAGCGAGTCGTGGTTCGCAGCGATCACGACCCACTTCCCGTCCTTCGACTTGTGCACGTTCGACGGCGCGATCTTCGACAGGTACGAGCCGGAGGGCTCGCGGACCACGCCGGTCAGGCCGTACTCGGTGATGGTCGACTCCGTCATCGCGAAGCACGCGTCGACGATCGCGGCGTCGATCACCTGCCCCTTGCCCCCACCGCGCGCATCGCGCCAGTAGAGCGCCATCAGGATGCCTTCGAACGCCTGCTTGGCGGCCAGCGTGTCGCCGAGCGAGATACCCGAGCGCGGCGGCGCCTGGTCGGGATAGCCGTTGAAGTAGCGCAGGCCGCCCATGGCCTCACCCGCCGCGGCAAAGCCGACGCGGTCGCGATAGCGGCCGGTCTGGCCGTATCCCGACACGCGGGCGTAGATCAGGCGCGGGTTCTTCTCGAGCGCCGGCTCCGGTCCGATGTTCCACTTCTCCATCGTGCCGGGGCT
This sequence comes from Thermoleophilia bacterium, assembly GCA_037133755.1. Taxonomy (GTDB): domain Bacteria; phylum Actinomycetota; class Thermoleophilia; order Gaiellales; family F1-60-MAGs149; genus F1-60-MAGs149. Next base: position 82,972 of record JBAXNN010000003.1, on the reverse strand, counting down.
GAAGTTCTCGAGCGCGACGTCGGCCTTGGCCATCAGCTCGAGCGCCAGCTCCTGGCCTTCGGCCTCGCGCAGGTTGAGTGTCACGACCTTCTTGTTGCGCGCGAGGCTCGGCCACCACAGGGTGTGGTTGTTGACCTGCTCGCGGCCCCAGACGCGCATAGGGTCGCCGGCCGGCGGCGCCTCGACCTTGATCAGCTCGGCGCCGAAGTCGGCCATCAGCGATGCGCAGTACGGGCCGGCCAGCAGCTGGCCGAACTCGATCATGCGCACGCCTTCTAGCGGGCCGGCGGTGTTCTCGGTCTCGCTCAATCCATCACCTCGATCAGGAAGTCTCGTGCATTCATGACATGGAGTCGCATCGCACTCTCGGCGCGATCGGCCGAGCCGGCGCGCAGACTGGCGACGATTTCTCGGTGGGCGGTCAGCGAGCGAGCGCGTTCGGCGGCGTCGTTCCAGAACACCGTCTTGAAGGGGCGCGGAATACCCGCGACCGTCCGCAGCGCGCCGCTCAGCCGCGGGCTACCGGCGGCGGCAATCACGATGCGATGGAAGTCCTCGTTGGCGGCGATCAGCGTGTCGACGGTGCGAGCACTGTGGCCGGTCAGGCCCTCTGCGCGATCGCAGGCGGCATCGAGTTCGACGAGCTGCTCAGCCGTGACGCGCGTTGCTGCCAGTGCGGCAGCGCGGGCCTCGAGTACGGCGCGTACCTCGTAGAGGTCGACCAGGTCGGCAGGATCGAACGTACGAACGACGGCGCCGCGGCGCGGCTCGATCTCGACGAGTCCGTCGCCTTCGAGCAGCATCAAAGCCTCGCGGACGGGTGTGCGCGACGTGCCGAAGCGTGTCGCGAGCGCCTCGGCGCGCAGTCGCTCGCCGGGCGCATACTCGCCGCCGATAATGGCTGCGCGCAGGTCCTCGTAGACGCGCTCAGCGCTCGTCCCCGCAATCGTGATGTCCGCACTCCCCATGGATTGCGTACAAAACCAGACCTGACCCGGGATTGCAAGCGACCGATTCCGGCCGTTTGCATACAAAAGACCTCGCACGCGACGAGTTGGCGATCCGACGCAGTGCGTTGCCGCACGCCAAACAGACGGATCCCGCCCGAGGGTCAGACCCCGTTGTTGCATGGAGCAGGAGCCGTTCATCGGAAAGAAGCCAACGTGGCGGAGTGCGACAAAGGGGTCTGACCCCTTCGGACCAATGCACACTCACCGAGAACCACTCGGCAGAGAACGCCATCCATCTCGGCGCTTCACCGCACCCCAAACGCAACCCGAGGCGCCCGCACGGCAGAGAGCGCGGATGGGCCAAGTGCCAGCCCCGCACGCTCCGCTTCGGAGCGCTGCGCGGATTGCCGCTGATGCTCCGAAGGGGTCAGACCCCTTTGGAGCATTCCGCCAGCGACGGCAATCCTTCGATAATCACCACTGGGCTTCATGCGCCAAAGGGATCTGACCCTTATGCGGAATCCGTCTCTTCGGTGTGCGGTGGAGCACCGTCGCCGGGCTAGATCAGCTCGTACCGCTTGAGGAGACCCTTGGCGATGATCGTCTCCTGAATCTCGTTGGAGCCCTCGCCGATCATCATCAGCGGCGCGTCGCGGTAGAGACGCTCGACCTCGTACTCCGTCGAGTAGCCGTAGCCGCCGAAGATGCGCATGGCCTCCTCGGCGCAGCGCTGACACGACTCCGTCGCGTACAGCTTGGCCATGCCGGCCTCGATGTCGGCGCGCTGGCCCGAGTCCTTCTTCCGCGCCGCGGCGAGGATCAGGTGCTTGGAGGCCTCGATGCGCGTCGCCATGTCGGCGAGCTTCTTCTGGATCAGCTGGTGATGGCCGATCGGCTTGCCGAAGGCCTCGCGCTGCTGCGCGTACTCGAGCGACAGCTCGAGGGCGCGCAGCGAGATACCCAGGCCGCGCGAGGCGACGTTGATGCGCCCCGTCTCGATGCCGGACATCATCTGGAGGAAACCCGTGCCGATCTTGTCCTCGCCACCGAGCACGGCGGAAACGGGCACGCGGTAGTCCTCGAACGAGATCTCGATCGACTCGACACCGTGGTAGCCGAGCTTGCCGAGCGGCGGCGAGATCTTCATGCCACCCTGGTCGGCGACCTGCGGGAGCTTGTCGACGAGCAGCGCCGTCATGCCCTTGTAGCGCGGGTCGGCGGTCGGGTCGGTCTTGACGAGTAGCGCGATCACCGACGCGCGGTCGCCGTTCGTGACCCACATCTTCGAGCCGTTGATCACGAACTCATCGCCGTCGCGCTCGGCCGTGGTGATGATCGACTGCACGTCGGAGCCAGCGCCCGGCTCGGTCATCGAGAAGCAGGAGCGGATCTCGCCGGCCGCGAGGCGCGGCAGGTAGTTCGCCTTCTGCTCGTCGCTGCCGTGCGCGGCGATCATGCCGCCGACGATGTACTGGCCGTTGACGATGCCCGACACGGCCATCCAGCCGCGCGTCAGCTCGGCGATGGCGAGCGCGTAGGTGACGAGATCGAGGCCAAGGCCGCCGTACTCGGTCGGGATGCGCATGCCGAAGGCACCCATGTCGCGCAGGCCGTCGACGATCTTGGTCGGGAACTCGTCCTTCGCCTCGAGCTCCTTGGCGACCGGGATGATCTCCCGATCGACGAACTCGCGGATCGCCTCGAGGATCTCACGCTGCTCCGGCGTGATGTCGAGTCCGTCAAATGCGCTGATGCGCTCCTTGAGTGGCATGTCCCGGCCTTTCCGTGATGGCGATCGCTCTCGCCGAATACTTCGCTGCGCGGAAGATTACGGCTGGTCGGCCCTGAGCGGAAGGATCACGTCGCGAACAGCATCCGGCACGGGCACCGGTCGGCGCGTCTCGCGATCGACGTAGACGTGCACGAAATGCCCGTCGGCGCTGGCCAACTCGGCTCCGACCTTGAAGATGCCGATCTCGTAGCGGACGCTGCTCTTGCCGATGCGCTCGACCCGCAGGCCAGCCTCGACGGGCTCGGGAAACGAGACCGAGTCGTGGTAGCGGCAGAGCGTCTCCACGACGACGCCGACGACGTCGCCCTCGTTCGGGTCGAGCACGCCCTGTTCGATCAGATACGCGTTGACCGTCGTGTCGAACCACGCGTAGTAGACGACGTTGTTGACGTGCCCGTAGGCGTCGTTGTCCATCCAGCGCGTCGTGATCCCGCGGAAGACCGGGAAGTCGGAGCGCTTGGGCATCTGCGGTTTCTCGGCCACGGCGGTAGCCTACCGGGGTGAGCTCCTCCACCCCACGTCCCGCGCACGGCGCCGGCTCCACCTGGGACACCCCGGAGGCCGTCGAGCGCATCGTGCAGGCGTACGCCACGACCGACGTCATCGCGATCCGTCAGGCGCAGATCGATCTGCTCGGCCCGATCGACGGCGCGGCGATCGTCGACGTCGGCAGTGGTCCTGGCATCTACGCGCGCGACCTCGCACTCCGCGGCGCCCGCGTGACGGCTGTCGATTCTGCCCCGGCGATGCGTGCCGGTGCCGTCGCCGAGGCGCACGCCGCCGGCGTGACGATCGACGTCGCCGATGGCGAGGCGAACGCGCTCCCCTTCCCCGACATGACGTTCGACGCCGCCACCCTCGTGCAGGTCATCGAATACGTTCCCGACGCCGTCGGTGCGCTGCGCGAGATCGCGCGCGTGCTCAAGCCCGGCGGCGCGCTGCTGGTGTGCGACACCGATTGGGCGACGGCGTCGTGGGGCATTGGCGACGCCGCGCTCGCCGAGCGCGTCAAGCAGGCCTGGTGCGCGACGAAGGAGCACTACGACGCCGGCCGCCGTATCTGCGAGTGGCTCCTCGCGGCTGGCTATCACGTCGTCGCGTGGGACCCACGCGTGCTGGCGAATGCCGACGCGACCGGCGACACGTTCCACGGCCACACGTGGAAGACCTACCGCCGGCTGCTCGAGCGCCTCGGCACCGTCTCCGTCGAGGACCTCGATCGCTTCGACCGGCTCTGTGCCGGGGCCACCGCCGCCGGCACCTTCACCTTCACCGTCACGCGCCATGCGTGGCTGGCCCGCACCCCCGGAGGAACGACATGATCGTGCGCCCCGTCGGCGACACCGCCGAGCTTGCCATGCAGGTCGATCACGCCGAGGTTGCCGGCCAGCTTGCCGCTGCCTGGGGCGGGCCGAACGTGCCCGCGCTCGATCCACGCGACAGCGTGCTCACCGCCGTGCGTCTGCACGACATCGGCTGGCGCCACTGGGAGGCCGCCGCGCAGCTAAATCCAGACACGGGCCGACCCGCCAACTTCCTCGACGTGATGATCGACGAGCACCTGCGCCTCTACCGCCTCGGCATCGACGAGGTCGCGGCCATCGACGACTACGCCGGCATGCTCGTCTCGATGCACGCCGCCGGCATCTACACGGGCCGCTACGGCACGCAGCCCGCGCTGCTGCTCACGCGCGCACCCGACGTCCAGAGTGTGGTCGACGAGTTCATCAGCGAGCAGGAGGCGCGCTATGGCGCGGTCAAGGACGGCCTCGGGGTGACGGACGAGGACCTCTGGCGCAACTTCCTGCTGCTGCAGGTGTTCGACCGCCTGAGCCTGCGACTGTGCCTCGGCGACCCGGCCGGCATGGGCCCGATGGAGATCGTGCTGCCTGAGGACCGCGCGCTCACGGTCACGCTCGGCGACGACGGCATCGAGTATCTCGACCCGTGGCCATTCGCCGTCGACGAGGTCACCGTCATCGTGCCGACGCGCACCGTGCCGCTCGACGGTTACGCCGATGCCGCGGCGCTGCAGGCCGCGATTGCCGCCGCACCGGTCGAGGCCCGACCGACTACGCTCCGCCCCGCCTGACCTGAGAGGACCCCCGTGAACTGGAACCCCTTCATCACCTGCGCGATCACCGGCTCCGGCGCCTCCCAGGGCGTCCATCCGAACCTGCCGATCACGCCCGAGCAGATCGCCAACTCGGCGATCGAGGCCGCCAAGGCCGGCGCCGCGATCGTGCATTGCCACGTGCGCGAGCCCGAGACGGGCGAGCCGTCGCGCCGTGTTGACCTCTACCGCGAGGTCGTCGATCGCATCCGCTCGAGCGGCGAGAACGTCATCGTCAACCTCACGACGGGCATGGGTGGCGACCTCCTGATCGGACCCAACGGCACCGATACGCCGCTCGAGGGTTCCGATCTTGTCGGCCCCGACGAGCGCATCGCGCACCTGCACGACACGCTGCCGGATATCTGCACGCTCGACTGTGGCTCGCTCAACTTCGGCGATGGCAACCTCGTCTACGTCGGCACGCCCGACTACCTGCGCATCGGCGCCGAGAAGATCCGCGCGCTCGGCATCAAGCCCGAGCTGGAGTGCTTCGAGCTCGGCCACCTGTGGTTCGTCAACAAGCTGGTCGAAGAGGGGCTGATCGACGATCCGCCGTTCGTGCAGGTCTGCCTCGGTATTCCGTGGGGCGCCCCGGCCACTCCGCGCACGATGCAGACGTTCGCCGACCAGATGCCGCCGAACGCCGTCTGGAGCGGCTTCGCGATTAGCCGTATGGAGATGCCGGCCGTCGCGCAGGCGATGCTGCTGGGCGGCAACGTCCGCGTCGGTCTCGAGGACAACCTCTACATCAGCAAGGGCGAGTTCGCCTCGAACGCGCAGCTCGTCGAGCGCGCCGTGACGATCATCGAGAGCCTCGGCGGCACCATCGCTGGCCCCGATGTGGCGCGCGAGCGGCTCGGCCTCGCCAAGCGCTAGGGCAGACAGGTGGCGGCCCTCGAGGCACTCGACAGCGGGCTCGCGCAGCTCGGCACGGGCTGGCTGTTCGTCGCCGCGATCGCCGCGCTGCTCGGCCTGCGGCACGCGACCGACCCCGATCACCTAACCGCGCTCGTGTCGCTGCGGTTGCGCGGCGACGTTGATGCACCGCATCGGCTCGGCCTCGCCTGGGGCCTCGGCCATGCCGTCACGATGATCGTGGTCGGGGTTCCGCTGATCCTGCTGGCCGCACGGCTGCCTGAGCGCGTGCAGAGCGGACTCGAGGTGGCTGTCGGGATCCTGATCGCCGCGCTGGCGCTGCGCGCTATCCACGCGGCCCTGCACCAGCGCATCGAGGCGCGGCCCGTGCGCTCGCAGCGCGGTGCCTTCGCGATCGGCCTGCTCCATGGCGCCGCCGGCAGCGCCGCCATCGTCGCGCTGATCCTCACGCGCGTCGAAGAGCCCCGGCTCGCGTGCCTCTCCCTGCTCGTGATCGCAGGCTTCACAGCGCTGTCGATGGCCGGGTGCTCGTGGCTCGTGTGTCGCGGACTCGACCACGGCATGCACCGGCTCGATCCGCGCTGGATCGGTGGCGTCGGTGGCGCGCTCGCGTTCTGCTTCGGCCTGCTCTACGCGGCCTCGGCCGCGGGCGTCACCGCCTGATCAGCCCCGGTAGACGACCTCGCCGTCGACCATCGTCAGGCGCACGGGATTGTCGACGAGGTCCTCGGGCGGGCAGATCGCGGGATCGACCTCGAAGGCCGTCAGGTCGGCGCAGAAGCCGACGCGGATGCGGCCGAGCCGACGTTCCTCGGAGATCGTGTACGCCGCATTGACGGTGTAGCCCTCGAGCGCCTGCAGACCGGTCAGTGCCTGGTCGTCGAACGGGTCCTTGCCGTTGCCAGGCGCATGACGCAGCTGCGCCGACGCCATGCCGATACGGGGGTCGAAGCGCGCGACGGGCCAGTCGGAGCCGAGCGCCACGACGGCACCAGACTCCCACAGGTTGCGCGTCGGGAAGGCGCGGTCGCTGCGCTCCTTGCCCATGCGCGTCGTCCAGTTGCAGGTGCGGCTCGGGTCGAGCCACATCATGTGCTGCGTCTGCATGGAGGCGACGACGCCCTCGGCGGCGAAGCGCGGCAGGTCGAAGTCCTGGAGCGTCTCGATGTGCTCGATGCGGTGGCGGATGCCGTCCCACGCGCCGGCCTCGGCGTAGGCGTCGAGCGCCTCGCGCACGGCGCGGTCGCCGCACGCGTGCGTGGAGCACTGGAAGCCCGCCTGCGCGAACGTCTTGACGGCACGGCGGTACTTGGCCGGGTCGGGCCAGAACGGCTCCGTGCCGTCGCCGTGGGAGTCGGGCTCGTACAGCCAGCCGGTGCCCGTGTCGATCACGCCGTCAATGAAGAACTTGGCGACGCCACCGCGCCAGCGGCGACCACGCGCGTCGCGGTGCGGGATGTACTCCTGCCACTCCTCTTCGGGCATGTCGGGCATGAACCAGAACGGCATCGTCAGGCGGGTGATCAGCCGGTTCGAGTCTTCGAGGTCGCGCAGGATGTCGAGCGTCTCGAGCGTGCCGTCCATCCCGTGGATGCCGGTGATGCCGACGGCCGCGAACTTCTTCATCTGCTGGTGGTACGCGTCGAGCTTCTGCGCGTCGGTCAGCTGCGGCATAGCGGCGTCGACCAGCGCGATCGCGGCCCACTCGCGTAGCTCACCCGTGGGGACGCCCTGCGCGTCGCACATCACCTCCGCGTTCTCGCTGAACTGGACGGGGCCGGTGATGCCGGCCAGGTCGAGCGCTTTCTGCGAGGCCAGTACCGTGTGGAAGTCCATGAACTTGAGGTACGTCGGGCGGCCGCCGACGGCCTCCTCGATCAGGTCGCGGTGGATCTCACGGCCCTCGAAGGCGTCGTAGAGCAGGCCCCAGCCGGTGACCCACTCGTCAGGCCCCTTGCCCGTAGCCTCGGCGCGCAGCCCGGCGAGAACGTCGTCCCATGTGCCGGCGTCGAGCAGATCCGCTCCCGCGGTGTCGAGCGCGCCCATCAGCGGATGCACGTGCGAGTCGGTGATGCCCGGCACGAGCGCCGCGCCATCAAGATCGATCACGCGCGCGCTGCCGCCGAGCTCGCGAATCTCGGCGTTGGAACCAACGGCGAGGATCGCGCCATGACCGACGGCGACGGCTTCGGCAAAGGGCTGCCCCGGATCCAGCGTGCGGACCTTGGCGTTGACGATGATGGTCTCGATCGGCGAATGCATGTCGGCTTTGTACCACGTTGCGCCCAACCGTCGACCGTTCCGCCGCGAAGAGCCTCATGCACCCCTCCGGAGGTTCCCCATGGCCAGCCCCACCGTCGGCGACATCGCCCCCGACTTCACCCTTGATGGCACGAACGGCGCGTTCCACCTCGCCGACCACCGTGGCCACACCGTCGTGCTCGTCTTCTACCCCGGCGACGACACCAAGGTCTGCACCAAGCAGCTGTGCGAGTACACCGATCGCTGGGACGACCTCAGCGGCCTCGACGCGACGATCGTCGGCATCTCCGGCAAGGACCTCGCGTCGAAGGAGCAGTTCGCCGAGAAGCGCGGGCTGAAGGTGCCGCTGCTGGCCGACCCCGACCGTACGGTCGCCGCGATGTACGGCGCCAAGCAGGCCGTGCTCGGCACGAAGCGCAGCACCTTCGTGATCGACGGCGAGGGAGTGGTCCGCTTCCGCCACGACGCGACGCTCGGCCTGACGTACCTGTCGGCCGACGAGCTGCGCGCCGCGATCGCCGCGATCTGACCCGCGGAAAACCCGGCGCGATACACCAGCCGGGCGGGTATGAACGGGCTGTGCTCTCCTGATGGAGCGTGCGTCGCAGGTCCGATCGCGTTGGCCGGAGGGACATCACAACCGCGCGGATGTCATGTCCTACCTGCGACCATGAACCGGGTATCTAAACCACCGCTGCAGGTGGGACATGACATCCGCGCGGTTGTGATGTCCCTCCGGAGCACGGACTAGTGTTGGAGGCCCGGATGTCGACTGCCTCTCGCACCGCTGATCGCCCGCTCGCCTGCATCGTGATGGCCGGTGGCAAGGGCACCCGTATGCGCTCCGCGCTGCCGAAGGTGCTGCACCCGATCTGGGGCCGCCCGCTGCTCGGGTGGGTCATCGCTGCCGTGCGTGAGGCCGGCGCTGAGCGCGTCGTCGTCGTTGTGCCGCCCGATGCAGCCGAGGCGGTCGCCGCGGTCGCGGGCGATGCCGAGACCGTCATCCAGCACGACCAGCTCGGCACGGGCGACGCCGTGCGTTGCGCCATGCCGCCGCTCGAAGGCTTCAGTGGCGACGTGCTGATCGTCTCGGGCGATACGCCGCTCCTCACGGCCGAGCTGCTCGGCGGGCTCGTCGACGCGCACGTCGCCGACGGTGCGGCCGCCACCGCCGCCACCTTCCAGATCGACCAGCCGGGGAGCTACGGCCGCGTGATCCGCGACGCCGCCGGCATTCGTATCGTCGAGGCCAAAGACGCCACGCCCGCCGAGCTCGAGGTCGATGAGGTGAACGCCGGCCTCTACGTCTTCGATGCCGATGCACTCCGCCCCGCGCTCGCTGGCTTGACCAACGACAACGCCCAGGGCGAGTACTACCTGCCCGACGTGGTGCCCGCGATCGCCGCCGCGGGTGGTCGCGCCTCGGCCTCGCTGGTCGACGACGCGTCGCTCCTCCTCGGCGTGAACACCCGTGTCGAGCTGGCCGAGGCGGCGCAGATCATCCGCGACCGCATCATCGAGCAGCACCTGCTCGCCGGCGCGGGCATCGTCGACCCGGCCACGACGTACATCGATGCCGACGTCGAACTCGAAGCCGACTGCGTCGTCCATCCGTACACAATCCTGCGCGGCCGTACGCGTCTGGCCGCCGGCGCCGAGGCCGGACCGCACAGCGTGCTGACCGACTCGGTGCTTGAGAGCGACGCCCAGGCCGGACCGTTCGCGCACCTCCGCGCGGGTACCCACCTGCACGCCGGCGCGCGCGTCGGCGCCTTCGCCGAGACGAAGAACACCGAGCTCGGCGCACGCAGCAAGATTCCCCACCTGTCCTACGTCGGCGACGCCACCGTCGGCGAGGACACCAACATCGGCGCCGGCAACATCACCGCGAACTACGACGGCGTGAGCAAGCACCGCACGACGATCGGCGACCGCGTCCGCACGGGCTCCGATTGCGTCTTCGTCGCACCCGTCGAGATCGGCGACGACGCCACGACCGGTGCGGGGTCCATCATCACGGAGGACGTGCCGGCGGAGGCACTGGGCATCGCCCGGGCGCGGCAGGTCAACAAAGAGCACTACGCCAAGAGGAAGCGCGATGTCTGATTCCAAGCTGTTCGACGTCCCTGCCGAGATGGGCGCACCGCTGACTTCCTTCCAGCACCCGTCCTCCAAGCGCCTGATGGTGTTCTCGGGCCGCTCCAACACCGAACTTGCCGATCGCATCTGCGAGCGCCTCGGCGTCACGCTCGGTGGCACGACGCTGAAGACGTTCGCCAACGGCGAGATCTACGCGCGCTTCGAGGAGTCGGTGCGCGGGGCCGATGTCTTCCTCGTCCAGAGCTGCGTCAACCCGGTGAACCGCAACCTGATGGAGCTGATGATCATGGCCGACGCGGCCATCCTCGGCTCGGCCAAGCGCGTCACCGCCGTCATCCCGTGGTATCCGTACGCGCGTCAGGACAAGAAGTCCGCGCCACGCGAGCCGATCACTGCGCGTCTCGTCGCCACGCTGCTGCGCGCCTCCGGCATCGATCGCGTGCTGACGATGGATCTTCACGCCGGCCAGGTGCAGGGCTTCTTCGACGGCCCCGTCGACCACATGACCGCGCTGCCGATGTTCGCGCGGCACTTCCGCGACATGGGCCTCTGCGGCGAAGGTACCGTCGTCGTCTCGGCCGACGCTGGCCGCGCCAAGTTGGCCACGCGCTTCGCCGAGATGCTCGACGCCGAGGTTGCGATCATCGCGAAGCTTCGCCCCGAGCACGGCAAGGCGCGCGTCGCCGCGATCATCGGCGAGGTCGAGGGCAAGAAGGCCATCATCTCCGACGACATCATCGACACCGCCGGCACGCTCTGCGCGGGCGCTCAGGCCGTCCACGACGCCGGCGCCACCGAGGTGTACGCGTGCGCCACGCACGCGATCCTGTCGGAGCCGGCACTCGAGCGCATCAAGGACTCCGTCCTCCACGAGGTCGTGGTGTGCGACACCGTCCCGATCGATCCGCGCGCCGGCGAGAGCCGTATCCGCGTGCTTCCCGTCGACGCGATCCTCGCGCAGACGATCGAAGAGGTCTTCCGCGAGGGTTCGGTGTCGAACATCTTCGGCGGCGAGAACCAGCTCTTCTGAGGACAATTTGGGCCCGGGCCCAAGCATGGACTCGCCCGGGATACCGGCGACGGCAGCCACGCGCGCTGCCGGGCGCAGGTCATGACGGGCCCGGGCCCAAATTGTCTTCAGAAGAGCTGGTCCCCGGGACGCAGTCGCGCAAACCAGCACCCCTCGGTGATCTGGCACACACGCCAGGGGTGAGTTACTCATCCGTCTCACCCCGCCCCAGTCACAGGTGTTGCGCATCTTGGTAGGGTGAATTCATGACCGAGCCTGAGAACGACGCGCCCGCCCCCGATTCGTCGACCGTTAGCCGCCAGGGCTTCCTCGCCCGCACGGCCGCCGCTGCCGCTGCCCTTGGCCTCGGCGGACTCGCCGTCGCCACCGGCACGGCCGCCGCCGCTGAGCCCGAGACGAAGGCGCAGCAGCCGCGCTCGATGGCCGGCATGAACGTCGTGATGTTCATCACCGATCAGGAGCGCGCGATCCAGCACTTCCCGATTGGCTGGGCACAGGAGAACCTGCCGGGCTTCACGGAGCTGCAGAAGAACGGCATCACGTTCAACAATGCCTTCACGAATGCGTGCATGTGCTCGCCGGCGCGCTCGACCCTCATGTCGGGCTATTTCCCGGCGCAGCACGGCGTGAAGTACACGCTCGAGGCGAACATGCCCTCCCCGACGTACCCGCAGGTGGCGCTCTCGACGAGCCTCGCCAACATCGCGACGGTCATGTCGGCCGCGGGCTACAACGTCATCTACAAGGGCAAGTGGCACTGCAGCAAGCCCGCGGGCTCCACGTGGACGCCGGCCGACCTCCAGGCCTATAGCTGGCAGCGCTGGAATCCCGATGATGCCGGCGCCAACCAGAGCATCCCGGAGATGGGCGGCGGCTCCGCGCAGAACGACGCGCGCTTCATGGGCTCGGAGACGACGAGCTATCAGGACGGCAATGAGGGCATCCTCCAGTACATCAACTCGGTGGCGGCCCAGCAGGCGCCGTTCTTCCTGATCTGCTCGCTCGTCAACCCGCACGACGTGCTGGCGTACCCGAAGAACTACGAGAGCGCCGGCTACAGCGACATCTGGCTCGAGGGCGACATCGGCCTGCCCGCGACAGTGCTGGAGGATCTCTCCACGAAGCCGCGCGCCCAGCAGCTGTTCCTCAAGCTCTCGGCCGGTCTTGGCGTGCTCAATACGCGCAGGAAGAAGCAGAACTACCTCAACTTCTACGGCAACCTCATGAAGTGGTCCGACGAGTACCTCGTCAACGTCATCGCCGCGCTCAAGGGCGCCGGCCTCTACGACAACACCGTGATCATCCGCACGTCGGATCACGGCGAGATGGGCCTCACGCACGGCGGCATGCGCCAGAAGAACTTCAACTTCTACGAGGAGGCCATCCGCGTCCCGCTGATCTGGTCGAATCCGACGCTGTACAAGAAGGCCTACGCCACCGACGCGCTGGTGTCGCACGTCGACTTCCTGCCGACGATCGCCAGCCTGTTCAACGCGCCGAGCTCGGCGCGCGCGCCATGGCAGGGCGTCGACTACTCGTCGATCGTCCTCAACCCGAAGGCCAAGCCGGTCCAGGACGAGATCATCTTCACGTACGACGACTGGCAGGCTGGCCAGGCCAACGGCCCGTACATTCCGCCGCCGCAGCACATCGTCTCGATCCGCGGACAGCGCTGGAAGCTCGCCGAGTACTGGGACGCCACGGGCAAGGTGCCGAGCGAGTTCGAGATGTACGACCTGCTCACCGATCCGCTCGAGACGGTCAACATCGCGCACAAGAGCTACAAGCGCACGCCCGAGCAGGACATCCAGTTCGCGCGGATGCTGAAGAAGCTCCAGGTCGCCAAGTCCACTCGCCTCCAGCCGCTCACCTAGGAGCCCCAGATGACCTCCATCACCCGTCTCCGGGTTCTCCTCGCGTGCTGCATCCTGGGCGCGCTCATCGCGGTGCCTGCCGCGAGCGCCGCGCCCTCGCCGGGTAATGCCACCAAGCCGGCCAAGGTGCCGGCCAGCGGCTCGGTGCTGGCCATCGTGGGCAAGATGCACCTCGACAGCACCGACGGTCCGACCGTCCTGATCGACAAGGGCAACGTCACGGGTACGCCGTACGGTGCCGGCACGGCTGAGTTCGTCTACACGCTGCGCCCGAAGTCGAGCATGGCAACCGTGGACATCACGATCACGACCGCAACAGGCACGATTACGGCCGAAGCGATCACGACGTACGCGACGCAGAAGATCACCATGACCTTCTCGGGTGTCGCCATCATCACCGGTGGGACCGGCGCCTACGCCAACGCGTCCAGCGGCGTGTTGCAGTTCAACGCGCTGCACAACGTCGTCACGCTCAACGTCGGTGTCGAGATCATCGGCAGCACCAAGAGCGTGGGATCGCAGGGGAAGCGCGCCGCTGTGATCAAGCAGCTGCTCGCGGCGCTCAAGAAGTAGCGAACGGGGCCAAGGCGCGGAGGAGCAGCGTCATCTGACGCGCCGCCTCCGCGCCTTGCCTATGCTGCACCCCGCATTCGTCTGGAGCTGAAGCTGACATGTCCGACACCACCATCACCATCACCAAGCGCGAGGCCGCCTCGACCCGCGCCAACCAGCGCTTGCGCAAGCAGGACGTGATCCCCGGTGTGCTGTACGGCCAGGGCCGCGAGCCCCTGTCGATCCAGGTTGAGCGCGTCACGCTGCGCACCGCGTTCTCCGGTGAGGCCGGACGTAACGCGATCCTCTCACTCGTCATCGACGGCGAGAAGGAGCCGGTCAACGCCGTCCTCAAGGCGATGGAGATCGATCGCGTCCGCGATCGTGTCACGCACGTCGATCTGATGGCTATCTCGATGACGGAGAAGTTCACGGCCCCGGTGCCGGTGCATCTCGTCGGCGAGTCCGAGGGCGTCAAGATCGACGGCGGCATGATCGAGCACTCGCTGCACGAGGTCATGGTCGCCGCTCTGCCGGGCCAGGTGCCGACCGAGATCAACGTCGACATCACCGAGCTTCGTATCGGGCATTCGATTCATGTCCGCGACCTCACGGCCGAAGCCTCGTACGAGTTCGTCGGCGACCCCGACGCCGTCATCTGCTCCTGTGTCGTCACACGTGCCGCCCTGTCCGCCACCACGGATGAGGGCGGAGAGGGCGAAGAGGGCGAGAGCGCTGAGCCGGCACTCGTCGGTGAAGAGTCGGCGGACGACGCCGGCGACGACGCCGCCGAGTAGCGATGGGCTACGTCGACGCCCTGATCGTGGGCCTCGGCAACCCAGGCTCGAAGTACGCCAAGACGCGGCACAACATCGGCTGGATGGCCGTCGACGCGCTGCTCGCCGAGCACGGCGCGACGACGAAGTCGAAGTACCACGGGCGCTACGCCGAGGTGAAGCTCGGCGAGATTCCCGTTGCCGTCCTCGCCCCGGAGACGTTCATGAACGACTCGGGGCGGTCGGTCGGCGCGTGTGCGCGCGATCTGAAACTGCCGATCGACGAGATCGTCGTGATCTACGACGACATCGAGTTGAATCCCGGAGTCGTCCGCGCGCGTGAGGGTGGCGGCCTGAAGGGCCATAACGGTCTGCGCTCGATGGCCGATGCCTTCGGCTCCCCCGACTTCGTGCGTGTGCGCTGCGGCGTCGGCCGCCCCGGAAAGGGTGACCACCGCGACATCGCCGCGTACGTGCTGGCCGGTTTCGAGCCGCACGAGGACGCCGACGCGCTGGCCCGCGAGGCCGCACGCTGTGCCGAGACGATCATCGTCGAAGGGATCGACGTCGCCCTGCAACGCTGGCCGTAGTCCTCGTCATGGCGCTCGCCGAGGCGCACGGGTAGGATTCCTCCTATTCACGGTTCGATAGCGAGGGAGGGGCCGCATGGCCGCGATCGAGGACAGGACGTTCAAGCGCCAAGACGGTAAGGACAAGGTCACGGGCCTTGGCCGCTACACCGCCGATCTGCAGCTGACCGGGCTCACGCACTGCAAGTTCCGCTACGCCGACATCGCGGCGGGTCGCATCACCCGCATCGACACGTCCAAGGCCGAGGCCCTGCCGGGCGTCTTCGCCGTCGTCACGCACGAGGACACCCCCGACCTCCAGCATGGCGGCTACATCCAGGATCGCCGGCTGTTCGCGAAGGAGTACGTCCGCTTCGAGGGCGAGATCATCGCCGCCGTCGCCGCGACCACGCCCGAGATCGCGCAGCGCGCGTGCGACCTGATCGAGGTCGACATCGAGCCGCTCCCGATCGTCAACGACATCGAGGCCTCCCTGGCTGCCGGCGCACCGCTCGTGCACGCCGACTGGAAGGACTACGGCGATTCGTACGACATCGTCCGCGAGGGCAATGAGGCCTGCCACACGTCGATCGTCCATGGCGACATCGACGCGGGCTTCGCCGCTGCCGATCACGTGGTCCGCGAGCGCTACGTCGCCGACATGCAGCATGCCGCACCCATCGAGCCGCGCGCTGTCGTCGCCGAGTGGCACGGCGACCAGGTCACGATCTGGTCGTCCACGCAGGTGCCGTTCAACGCCCGCGCCGGCGTGTCGCACACGCTCGGTATGGCCGAGAACCAGGTGCGCGTCATCGTCCCCCACCTTGGTGGCGGCTTCGGTGGCAAGTGCGAGTTCCACTTCGAGGCGCACGTTGCCGCGGTGGCCCGCAAGGCACAGCGCCCGACGAAGCTCGTGTTCTCGCGCCGCGAGGAGTTCATCGCGCCCGACCATCGCCGCGAGGGCATGGTCATCGAGCTCGAGACCGGCGTGAAGGCCGACGGCACGTTGACGGCGCGTCGCGCCAAGCTGATCATCGATAACGGTGCGTACACCGCCGATGCCGGGTTCTTCCCCGAGCTGGCCGGCATGCACGCGATCGGGCCGTACCGCCTCCCGGCCGTCGATATCCAGGCGCATCTCGCGTACACGAACCACCAGCCGTCCGGCTCGGTGCGCGCCCCTACCGCCCCGCAGGCGAACTGGGCGCTCGAGTCCCACATGGACGAGCTCGCACGCACCGTGGGCATGGATCCGCTCGCGTTCCGCGAGAAGAACATCGTGCACGACGGCGATACGACTGCCACCGGTCAGGTCCTCGACCCGCACGGCGCTCCCCAGTGCCTCGCGTCGGCTGCGGAGATGATCGGGTACGGCAAGGAGCTGCCGGCCGATGAGGCGATCGGCTTCGCCGTCGGTTGGTGGCCGTCGTTCGGCTCCTCCTCCGGCGCGTACATCAAGTTCAACGGCGATGGCTCGGCCACGATCGTGACCGGCGCGCAGGAGTGCGGTTCGGGCGCGGTGATGGCGCTGCCGCGCCTTGCCGCCAATGAGCTCGGCATGAAGCCCGAGGACTTCTCGATCGTCTACCAGGACACCGAGAGTGGCCCGTACGACATGGGTTCTTCTGGCTCGCAGACGACCTTCAACAACGGTCGTGCCGTGGTCGCCGCTGCGAAGGTGCTGCGAGAGCGACTGCTGGACATGGCCGCAGACAAGCTCGAGGCCGCCGCGGGCGACATCGAACTCGTCGACGGTACGGCCCGCGTCAAGGGCTCGCCGGAGAAGAGCGTCGACATCGCGGAGCTGGCGGGCGAAGCAACGGGTGGCGATCAGCTGCTCGCGACCGGTTCCGGCACGCCGCCGAGCGCACCGGAAGTCGAAGGCTCGGCCTGTGTCGGCCGTATGGGCATGGACTCGTGGGTCGCCCCCACGTTCTTCTGCCATGCCGCCCACGTCAAGGTCGACCGCGAGACCGGCGTGGTCCGCGTCCTCAAGGTCGCTGCCGCTCACGACTCGGGCACGATCGTCAATCCGATCGGCGCTGAGGGCCAGATCGAAGGCGGCGTGATCATGGGTGTCGGCCAGGCACTGCTGGAAGGCTCGAAGATCGGTGACGACGGCAAGATCCTCAACGCCGGTCTGCTGGAGTACAAGCTCCAGACGATGGCCGACGCGCCGGAGATTGCGGTCGCCTTCGTCGGCCCTGCCGGTACGAACGCCGGTCCGCATGGTGCGAAGGGCATCGCCGAGCCGCCGAGCGTGCCCACGCTCGCCGCCATCGGCAATGGCATCGCTGCCGTCACGGGCGCGCGCGTCCGCGAGCTGCCCATGACGCCGAACCGCGTCTGGGACGCGATGAACGCCTAGAAGCACACGCGAGGGCCGTGCCATCCCGCGTGGATGGCACGGCCCTTTTGCGTTTCCGGGCCGCTATGCGCGACGATGCGTGAGATGCGATTGCCGTTCGACCCCCGTGACGAGGCGCACCGCCTGCTCGACGAGGCTCGACAACGCCTGCCTGAGCGTCTGCCGACGCGCCAGGGGCTGGCCGCGTTCGACGACGTGCCGTGTGCGCGGATCCCGGTGTGGGGTTCGCGAGAGAGTCCGTCTGACGACGAACGCCCAAGGCGGGCGTGAAACCTACGTACACCGGGGTATCTGAACACGCTCAGCCGAACGAGCGAGGTGAATCCACTCAGGGCGTACGTGCCAAGTGCGCACTTGAGCACGGAGCGCCAAGTGCCCGCGTGCGGGGTGCTCCGTGCTTCGCGCTTCGCTTTCTGGGCGCCCGCCCTTCGGGCGTACGTCATGAGTACGCACGTTTCACGCCCGCCTACTCCTCGCCGGTGACCTTCTTGATGCGCTCGCGATTGCGCTTCGACTTCTCGCGGCGCTTCTTCATCAGCGCCTTGCGGTTGGCGTCTTCGTTCGGCGGCGCGTTGATCACCAGACGTCCCGTCACATCGCCATAGAGATTGCGGAAGACGAGCGCCGAGATCGGCCACACGAAGTACGTGGTGATGGCGAAGGCGATCTGCTTCTGCAACTCGTCCTGCAGCGGCGAAAGGAAGATCGTGAAGCCGAACCAGACGGCGGCCGTGACGATGAAGATGCCGAGCAGGCAGGCGTACGTGCGCTTGAACCACGTGAGCGCGACCTTCCAACCAACCGGGAGCGCACGCAGGCCCTCGGCATCGCCCGAGGCGACGACGATCGGCGGGAACACGATCAGCGGGTAGAGGATGATCGCGACGACCGGGTGCAGCGTGGCCAGCAGCGCACCGAGAATGCCGGTTGCAACGCACGCAGTCAGAATCGAACGAAGGCGCTCTCGCCCACCACCGGCCACGAGCGCGGTCGTCAGTGCGATCAGCAGCACGTTGCCCAGCGTGAAGCCGAGGAAGAAGACGAACAGACCGAGCCACTCCGGGATGGCCGAGGCGCTGACGATCAGTGCCGCACCGACCGGCAGCAGGCCGCACATCAGCGTGTAGACCGTATACCCCAGGATGTTGATGCCGAAGCGACGGAAGGCCGCCTCGAAGTAGGCACCGACGGGATGCAGGGGTCGGCCGGTCGGGCCGACCGGCCCCTGCTTCTCGACGGGTTCGCCGCTCTCGCTACCGGGTTCCAGGTCGGACTCGGCGTCGGGCTCGCTGGCAGAGCGGCGGAAGAGTCCCACGGTCAGGCGACCGCTGTCAGCTGGTCGATGCTGAACACGATCGACTCGCCCGTGTCATCGACGTCCGCGACGATGCGCGAGCCGTCGACGATGTCGCCTTCGAGCAGACGCAGCGCCAGCGGGTTCTCCAGCAGACGCTGGATGGACCGCTTCAGCGGGCGGGCGCCGTACGTCGGGTCGTAGCCGTCACGGCCGAGCAGATCCTTGGCGGCGTCGGTCACGTCGAACACGATACGGCGATCTTCCACGCGGCGCACCAGTCGTGCCACCTGTAGATCGACGATCTGACGGATCTCCGCCTCGTTGAGGCGCTGGAAGATGACGGTCTCGTCGATGCGGTTGAGGAACTCGGGGCGGAACTGCTGGCGCAGGGCCCCGTCGACGCGCTGGCGGATCTCGTCCATCGAGAGCTCGCCGGTGATGTACTCGGCGCCGGCGTTCGAGGTCATGATCAGCACCGTGTTCGTGAAGTCCACGGTCCGACCCTGGCCGTCGGTCAGGCGACCGTCGTCGAGTACCTGCAGGAGCAGGTTGAAGACGTCGCCGTGGGCCTTCTCGACCTCGTCGAGCAGCACAACGGAGTACGGCCGGCGGCGAATCGCCTCGGTCAGCTGGCCACCTTCGTCGTAGCCGACGTACCCGGGAGGCGCACCGACGAGTCGCGACACGCTGTGTCGCTCCATGTACTCGCTCATGTCGATGCGGATCATCGACTTCTCATCGTCGAAGAGCAGTTCGGCGAGTGTCTTGGCGAGCTCGGTCTTGCCGACGCCCGTCGGCCCGAGGAACAGGAACGAACCGATCGGGCGATCGGGATCGCCCAGGCCGGCGCGCGAGCGGCGGATGGCGTCGGAGACGGCGACGATCGCCTCCTCCTGACCAACCAGACGCTCGTGCAGGCGCTCCTCGAGATGGACGAGCTTCTGCATCTCACCTTCCATCAGGCGGCTGACGGGGATGCCCGTCCAGGCGCCGACGACTTCGGCGATGTCCTCCTCGTCAACCTCCTCCTTCAGCACGGAACCGTGCTTCTGCACCTCGTCGAGGGCAGCGGTCTCGGCGGCGAGCTCGGCCTCGTAGGCCGGCAGGTCGCCGTACGTGAGCTTGGCAGCGCGCTGAAGGTCGGCGTCGCGCTCGGCGCGCTCGGCTTCCGTCTTGACGTCCTCGATCATGCCCTTGAGGCGGCGGATCGCATCGATGTGGCGCTTCTCGAGCTCCCACTTCTCGCGGATCACGCCGGCCTCGGCGGTGAGCGTCTCGAGCTCGTTGGCGAGGGCCTCGCGGCGCTCGGCCGACAGCGCGTCGGTCTCCTTGGCGAGGGCGGCGTCTTCGATTTCGATGCGCATGATGCGGCGCTCGATCTCGTCGAGCTCGGTCGGACGCGAGTCGATCTCGATGCGCAGGCGGCTGGCCGCCTCGTCGATCAGGTCGATCGCCTTGTCGGGGAGGAAGCGGTCGGCGATGTAGCGGTCCGAGAGCATCGCGGCAGCGATGATCGCGCTGTCCTGGATGCGCACGCCGTGGTGTACCTCGTAACGCTCCTTGAGTCCGCGCAGGATGCCGATCGCATCCTCGACGTTCGGCTCGCCAACGAACACGGGCTGGAAGCGGCGTGCGAGCGCAGCGTCCTTCTCCACGTGCTTGCGGTACTCGTCCAGCGTGGTTGCACCGATCGCGCGGAGCTCGCCACGGGCCAGCATCGGCTTGAGCAGGTTGGCCGCGTCGACCGCGCCCTCTGCGGCGCCGGCACCGATGATCGTGTGCAGCTCGTCGATGAACAGGACGACCTGGCCCTCGGAGGCCGTGACCTCGCCGAGCAGCGCCTTGAGGCGCTCCTCGAACTCGCCGCGGAACTTCGCACCGGCGAGCAGCGCGCCCATGTCGAGCGCGTAGATGCGGCGACCACGGAGGCTCTCGGGGACGTCGCCGGCGACGATGCGCTGGGCGAGTCCCTCGGCGATGGCCGTCTTGCCGACGCCCGGATCACCGATCAGCACGGGATTGTTCTTCGTGCGGCGCGACAGCACCTGCACGACGCGGCGAATCTCGTCGTCGCGGCCGATCACCGGGTCAACCTTGCCTGCCTCGGCAGCCGCGGTCAGGTCGCGGGCGTACTTCTCGAGCGCGCCGTAGAGGTCCTCGGCGTTCGGATCGGTGACGCGCTTGCCGCCACGAACGTTCTTGAGTGCCTCGAGGAGTGCCTTCTTGGTGACGTTCTCGCGACGCAGGACGTCCTTGGCGGGGCCAGAGTGCTCAGCCAGCGCGATCAGGACGTGCTCGGAGGCGACGTAGTCGTCCCCCATCTCCTGCGATTCGGCGAGCGCGCGGTCGAGTGTCTCGCGGAGCGCGAGCGACGCCTGCGGCGCGGTGGCCGCGCCCTGCATGCTGGGGAGCTTGCCGAGGGCGTCATCGGTGTCGCGACGGAGCGCCTCGGTGTCGGCGCCGACACCGCGCAGGAGCGTCTCGGCGACGGAGCCCTGCTCGGCCAGGAGGCCGGCGAGCAGATGGAGGGGTGTGAGTTCGGGGTTGCCCGAGATGCGGGCGCGTTCGGCGGCGGTGGCGAGCGCCTCCTGCGCCTTCACGGTGAGCTTGGTGGGATCCATGGTGATTCTCTTCTGATGGGAGTGATGGGGATGCGAAAAACGGCTAGTGGAGCCGGCGGCGGCGGACGACGATCTCCGCGCCGGGCGGCGCCTGGTACGGCACGATCTCGTGCTTGTACGAGCGGTGGACGCTCTCGACCTCGGCCTGCATCATGCGCGCAGCCTCGTCGAGGGCCGCGCCGAGATCTTCGATCTGGCGCTCGAGCTGGGTGACACGATCCTCGAGGCGCAGCACGTGCTCGACGCCCTGCAACGAGAGGCCGAGACCCGACGCGAGCTCGGTGATGCGGCGCAGGCGCGCCAGCTCGGCGTCGGAGTAGAGACGCGTGCCCCCCGAGGTGCGGCGGGGCCGCACGAGCCCGCGGGTTTCGTACAGCCGCAGCGTCTGCGGATGCATCCCGACGAGCTCGGCGGCGACACCGATCATGTACTTGGGGGTGTCTTCGTTCACGTGAAGAGCTCCGCCCGCGGATCGTTGCCGCCATCGAGCGCGGCGAACTTCTCGAGTGCCTCGGTCTGCTGCGTGGACAGCGTGTCGGGGACGATCAGCTTGAGGCGGACGAGCAGCGAGCCGGCGTCGCCCTTCTCCGACGGCGAGCCCATGCCGCGCACGCGCAGCATCTTGCCGTCGGTCGAGCCGGCTGGGACCTTGACGCGCACCTTCTCGCCGAGCGGCGTGGGCACGTCGATCTCGGCACCCAATGCGGCCTCGGGGAACGTGACGGGCACATCGACGATGACGTCCTTGCCTCGGCGCACGAAGCGCTCGGACGGCAGCACCTGCACGACGACCCAGAGGTCGCCGGGCGATCCGCCGTGTTCGCCATCGAGGCCTTTGCCACGGACGCGGATGCGGGCGCCATCGCTGATGCCGGCGGGGATCTTGACGGTGTAGCGCTTGGTACGACGCGTCTTGCCGGTGCCGCGACAAGTGCCGCATGGCGTCTCGACGACCGTGCCCTGCCCGCCGCAGCGGAAGCATGGCTCCGCAATGGCGAAGAAGCCCTGGTTGACCTGGCGCTCGCCACTGCCACCGCAGTCGGGGCAGGTCGAGCGCGAGGTGCCGGGTGCCGCGCCGGTGCCGGCGCAGTCGGCGCAGTTGACGTCCTTGTCGACGGGCACGGTGACGCGAGCGCCGCGCAGTGCATCGTCGAACGAGAGCGTCACGCGGGTCTCGAGATCCACGCCGCGGCGCGGCTGCGGGCGACCGCGGCCTCCTCCACCACCACGGCGGCGTCCGAAGATGTCGCCGAAAAGGTCGGAGATGTCGAAGCCGCGCTCCTGGGCGAAGTCGCTGAATGCGCTCGGGTCGAACCCACCCTGCGCACCCATGCCGCCCGACGCGCCGAACTGGTCGTACGCCTTGCGCTTATCGGGGTCGGAGAGTGTGTCGTGTGCCGCCGAGAGCTCCTTGAAGCGCTCTTCGGCCTTGGGGTCGTCCGGGTTCGCGTCGGGGTGGTGCTTGCGGGCGAGCTTGCGGTACGCCTTCTTGATCTCATCGTCGCTGGCGGTGCGGCTGACGCCGAGCACCTCGTAGAGGTCACGCATGCGTCACCACCTCCTGTACGAGGGCGGCCGGATCGATCGGGGAGACGACCACGCTCTGGCCGCCGACGGTGATCAGCGAGGTGCGCTTGACGTCGGTCACGAAGGCGCGCGCCCACCCACCGGACGAGATGCGGAAGCGGCCGCGGTAGCCATAGACGCCACCGGAGCCGAGACGCAGGCCGAGCGTGGCCTTGCCGGCGTAGCGCTCGATGCGGCCGGGCATGCGCTTCGTGCCCACGCGACGCTCAATCACGAGTCCGTCGCGCTCGACGCGGTAGCGCATGGGCTGCGTGTAGCGCAACCACAGCGCGAGGCCACCGAGCACCACCGCGACGACGAGCATCACGACGGCCTGCAGCCCATTGCCGCGCGAGGCGCCCACGCCGCTGCCGATCCAGGCCAAGGCGACGACGCCCCAGAAGACGACCGTGACGAACGTCTCGGAACCGCCCAGCGGGGCGGCCTCGAAGGTGACGGGGGTCTCGCTCAGGATGCGCCTCCGGCAACGACCACGCGGGCCGGACGCAGGACGCGATCGCCCAGCAGGAAGCCCTTCTGGATGACCTCGAGGATGGTGCCCTCCGGCGCGTCGGCCGGCTGGGACAGCAGCGCCTCGTGGCGGTGCGGGTCGAACAGATCGCCCTTCGGATCGAGCTCGGCGACCCCCTCACGCTCAAGCAGCGTCCAGAGCGCGCGATGAACGAGCGCGACGCCGTCGGCGATCGCCTCCTTCTCCGCGGTCTCGAACGCGCTCAGGGCCCGCTCGAGGTCGTCGAAGACGGGCAGCAGATCGCTCAGCAGGCGCTCGGCTGCGCGCAGGCGCAGCTCCTCGTGCTCGCGCGCCATGCGCTTCTTGTAGTTGTCGAACTCGGCGGCGAGCCGACGCAGCTGGTCGAGGTGCTCGTCACGCTCGCGCTCGGCGCGGGCAATCGGATCGAGCTCCTCCTCCACGACTGCGACGTCCTCGCCGTCGAGAGAGGTCGGCTCCTCCCCGCCGTCGGCGGGGAGGGCCTGCTCTTCGTGGTCGTGCTCGCTCACGAGCGCGCCGTCGCGTCCGGATCGACGACCTCGGCGTCCTCGATGATCTCCTCATCGGACTCATCGTCGGCCGAGGCGGTGGCACCGTCGCCCGCGGGAGCGGACTGCTGGGCCTCCTTGTAGACCTGCTCGGCGAGGCTATACGAGGCCTCCTGGAGGGCAGTCGCCTTCTGGCGGATCGCCTCCGGGTCGGAGCCCTCGAGCGCCGTGCGCAGCTCGGCTGCGGCGGCCTCGATCTGCTCCTTGACGGCACCGTCGACCTTGTCGCCGTGCTCGGCGACCGTCTTCTCCGTCTGGTGGAGCAGCTGCTCGGCCGTGTTCTTGGCCTCGACGAGATCACGGGCGGTCTTGTCGGCGTCGGCGTTGGCCTCGGCGTCCTTGACCATCTGCTGGATCTCGTCCTCGCTCAGGCCCGAGCCGCCCTCGATGCGGACCTGCTGGGTCTGGCCCGTGCCCTTGTCGGTCGCGGACACGTTGAGGATGCCGTTCGCGTCGATGTCGAAGGTGACCTCGATCTGCGGCATGCCACGCGGCGCCGTCGGGATGCCGACGAGCTGGAACTTGCCGAGCGTCTTGTTGTAGCCAGCCATCTCGCGCTCGCCCTGGAGGACGTGGATTTCCACGCTCGTCTGGCCGTCTTCGGCCGTCGAGAAGACCTCGGACTTGCGGGTCGGGATGGTCGTGTTGCGCTCGATCAGCTTGGTCATCACGCCGCCCTTGGTCTCGATACCGAGGCTCAGCGGAGTGACGTCGAGCAGGAGGACGTCCTTGACGTCGCCGCGCAGGACGCCGCCCTGGATGGCCGCACCGATGGCGACGACCTCGTCCGGGTTGACGCCGCGATGCGGCTCCTTCTCGGTGATCTCCTTGACCTTGTCCTGGACGGCGGGCATACGGGTCATGCCGCCGACGAGGATCACGTCGTCGATGTCCGACGCCTTGAGGCCGGCATCAGCCAACGCCTGCTTCGTCGGGCCGACGGTGCGCTCGACGAGGTCGCCGACCAGCTCGGTCAGCTTGGCGCGGGACATCGCCATGTCGAGGTGCTTCGGCCCGGAGGCGTCGGCGGTCACGAACGGCAGGTTGATCTGCGTGGACTGGGTGGAGCTGAGCTCGATCTTCGCCTTCTCCGCGGCCTCGTAGAGGCGCTGCAGGGCGAGCTTGTCCTGGGACAGGTCGATGCCCTGCTCCTTCTTGAACTCCGCGACCATCCAGTCGACGATCGCCTTGTCGAAGTTGTCGCCGCCGAGGTGGTTGTCACCGGCGGTGGCCTTCACCTCGAAGACGCCGTCGGCGAGCTCGAGCACGGACACGTCGAACGTACCGCCACCGAGGTCGAAGACGAGCACCTTCTGCTCACCCTCCTTCTCGATGCCGTAGGCCAGAGCGGCCGCGGTCGGCTCGTTGATGATGCGCAGGATGTTGAGGCCGGCGATGCGGCCGGCATCCTTGGTCGCCTGGCGCTGCGCGTCGTTGAAGTACGCGGGCACCGTGACGACGGCGTCGGTGACGGGCTCGCCGAGCTTGGCCTCGGCGTCGGCCTTGAGCTTGCCGAGGATCATCGCGGAGATCTCCTCGGGGGAGAACTCGCCGCCACCCGCGCTGACGCGGGCATCGCCATTGTCGCCGGCGATGACGCTATACGGGATCATCGTCATCTCCTCGGAGACCTCATCGGACTTGCGGCCCATGAAGCGCTTGATCGAGAAGATGGTGTTTTCGGGATTGGTGACGGCCTGGCGCTTCGCGGGCGTGCCGACGAGACGCTGGTCGTCCTTGCTGAACGCGACGACGGACGGCGTGGTGCGTCCGCCCTCCGTGTTCTCAATGACCGAGGGCTCTCCGCCCTCGAGGACTGCCATGCAGGAATTGGTGGTACCGAGATCGATGCCGATGACGCGACCCATGTGGGATATGCCTCCGTTGAGTGGGAAAAGGGGATGAAACGGGAACTGCAGGCGCCGACAGGTGCGGCGCGTACTGGCATCTTACAATCTCAGTGCCTCAGTATCAAGTTTTCTTTTTGTAAGGATTCACATCCGCCTCGGGGGCCGACAACCACAGGCGCCGCCAGAGGGAGTAGCATCACGGCATGCGCCGCGTTTCCCTGCTTCTGGCCGTCACCCTGCTCGCCCTCGTGGCGCTCGGCGGCTCAGCGCAGGCCGCAGGCCGCCTCAGCGCCGCGCAGGTCGCCAACCAGCTGAAGACCAATCACGCCTTCGTGCAGCCCGGCTCCTCGCCGAAGCCCGACATCGCCGCGCTCCGCGCCGTGGCCGCCGCCAACCCGTCGTTCTATCTCGTGGTGCTCAAGAAGCCGCTGGCCGGCGCCACGAACGCCAAGAGCTCGGCGCGCCTGCTGACGCTGGCGCTGCAGCCCACGGCGCCGAAAGCCACCGTCGGCGTCGTGCAGGGCGGCAAGCTCGGCGGTGCGTCACTGTCCTATCCGCAGGAGCGCATCAACAAGGCCGTCAGCGACACCGGCAAGGTCGCCGCCACCGATCCCACGGGCGCACTCACGAGCTACGCCCAGGCCGTCAGCAAGCCGAACATCAACCCCTCGGATGGGGGCAGTGGCAGTGGCGGTGGTGGTACGCCGTTCTGGCAGTGGCTGCTGCTGATCATCCTCGCGGTGGGCATCGTGCTCGTCGTGCTGCGCATCCGCGCGCGCTCCAACGAGCAGCGCAAGCGACGCCGTGGCGGATCGATCTGGACCGCGCGCGAGTTTCACCTTGATCGCCTCGAGAGTCTGGCCGCGCGCCACGCCGCCTTGACCGGCGAGACGTCCGGGGGCACGGAAGATCCGGCAGCGATGGACCACCTGCAGACCGCCGGTGCGCGCCTGCTGGCACTCCGTCGCACCCTCCCCGCCCTGACCTCGCCGCGCGAGCTGCGCACCGTTGCCGGCGAGCTGGACGCCGTCGAGTGGGAGATCCTCTGGGTCGAGTACCGCGTGTCCGACCACGCCCCGCCGTCGCCGATCATGCGCGGCTTCCCCGGCCTCTGCTTCTTCTCGCACGAATACGGCCTCGGCACCGAGCCGATCGAGTTGCGCAAGCCCGATGGCACGATTGCCACGGTGTACGTGAGCCCCGAGAACCGCCTTGCGCTGGAGCGCGGCGATGCCCCGGCGGTCTCCCTCGTACACGTCGGCGCCCGCATGGTGCCGTGGCCGACCGCGCCGTCCTGGTACGGCGCGTATGGCTGGAACGCCGACGACCTGCCCGGCCTCGAGTACGGCGGCCAGCAGATCTGGGGCATCGACGGACCCGAAGACGGGGAGCACGTCGAAGAGCCGGTCGGCGATGAGCCACTCGTCGCCTACCCCGCAGATGGTGTCGATGCCACGGGTGCCGCAGCACCCGCCGAGACCCGTGATGGCGAGCTGGCGATGCCCGGCGAAGAGGCCACGCGCAACGAGGACCCGACCCGCGCGTGGGACCCCGAAACCGATGCCGCCTTCGAGGGCGCCGATCATCCCTTCATGCCGCCGGTCGAAGCACCGCCCGCACAGCCCGTTGCGCCGCACGACCCCGCGCCGACGGCTGCGAGCGACGACGAGCCGTCGTGGGAGGAGCCCTCCTACGAGGCGCCGCCCGCTATGCCCGTCGTCCCCGAGCCCGAGTACCCGCCCGCGATGCCGCCCTCGCTTGCCGACGGCACGGACTCCGGCTTCGAGGAGCTCGATCTGCCGGCACCGAGTGGCCTGGTCGAGGAGCCGCTGGATGAGCCCGAGGTCTCCGACGAGCTCTTCCCCGAGCCGCCGGTTCGCCCCGACCTGAGTGACGACGAGGACACGCTCGACGGCCTTCGACCAACGACGAAGCCCGACTCCACGCTGGAGTGGGATCCGTTCGCCGACGGCCCCGACGGCGAGACACGCCACTAACGGTGCCCGAGGCGCACTGGTACTGGGGCGCCGTCGTGCGCGTTGACGCGGCCCACGATCTCCTCACCGAACTCGCCGTCCACGTCGATGGCGATCGCGTCCGCCCCCAGTATCCGGCGACCGGTCACATCACGCTGTTCTACGCGCCTCTGCGCGGCACCGAGGGAGCGCCGCAGCTGGCAGACCGCATCCGGGCGAGCATCGCCCGAATGTCGCCGTTTGTGCTGCAGTGCGCCGGCTTTGACGAGTTCCCCTCCGACACCCGTCCTGTGGCCTGGCTGGGCGTCACCGCGGGGCACGAGACGCTGGGTGCGCTACGCGAGACCCTGTGCGACTGCGACGAGGACTGCCATCGCCACGCCTTCGTGCCGCACCTCACGCTTGCGTACGGCGAGGACCCCGTCGCGTATGCCGAGGTGCGCGAGACAATGCGCGCAACCGCCGAGCGCGCCTGCATCAGCGAAACCATCGACGCAATCTGGATCGCGGGCTTCCCCGTGGACGGCCACCCAGCCCGCGATCTGCGATACGTCGAGCGGATCCCGCTGTCGGGCGGCTGATCCGCACTCCCCCTACACTGCCGCTATGACCCCGCGTCCCCCGCTCGTCGACTCGTTCGATCGCCGAATTGAGAGCGTGCGCGTTTCCGTCACGGACCGCTGCAACTTCCGCTGCAAGTACTGCATGCCGGCCGAAGGACTCCAGTGGCTGCAGCGCACCGAGGTCCTGACGTTCGAGGAGATCGAGCGCCTCGCCACGATCCTCGCCGCGATGGGTGTCTTCCACGTGCGCCTGACGGGCGGCGAGCCGCTGGTGCGCCGCGATGTCCCCGATCTCGTCGAGCGTCTCGTCAAGGTGCCTGGCCTGACGGATCTGGCCCTGACCACCAACGGCATTGCGCTGCGGACGCTCGCCGGCCCGCTCGTCGATGCCGGCCTGCGCCGCATCAACGTCTCGCTCGACAGCCTCGACCACTCGCGCTTTGCCGAGATCACGCGTCGCGACATGCTCGACCGCGTGCTCGAAGGCCTCGAAGAGGCCGAGCGCTATCCGGAGCTGCGGCCGATCAAGGTCAATGCCGTCGCGATGCGCGAGTTCACAGAGCAGGAGGTCATCGCCTTCGCCGAGCTGGCCCGCCGCAAGCCGTACGTCGTGCGCTTCATCGAGTTCATGCCGCTCGACGCCGATCGCACGTGGACGAAGGCCGACGTGCTGACCGGCGACGAGATCCGCGCGATGATCGAGACCGTCTACCCCCTCGTCCGCATCCCGGCCCCCGCATCTTCGACCGCCGAGCGCTGGGCGTTTGCCGATGGCGCCGGCGAGATGGGCTTCATCAACCCGGTCTCCGAGCCGTTCTGCTCGTCATGCGATCGCATCCGCATTACCGCTGAGGGCGCCCTCCGCACCTGCCTCTTCGCCAACGAGGAGACCGATCTCCGCACGCCGCTGCGTTCCGGCGCCACCGATCTCGAGCTCGAGGAGATCATCCGCAGCGCGGTGCTGAACAAGCGGATGAAGCACCAGATCGGTGAGCCCGGCTTCGTGCACAGCGCGAAGTCGATGAGCCAAATCGGCGGCTAGTCCGGCGCGCCGGCGCGCCGGCGCGGTGCAGCTGTACAGCGCGATGGCCGGCTTCGCAGTACCATGGCGTACGTGGGTAACGATCAGGTAAACACGATTCGCCGCGGCATCAACTGGATCGGCCGCCACCTGCCGCGCGGCTGGCGCGACTTCTGGCTGCAGTTCGCGATCTTCTGGTCGTTCTACGTCGCCTACGAGGCGAGCCGCACCCTCGCCCAGCCCGATCGTTACGTGGCACTCCGTAACGCGGTCGACGTGATCCGCGCGCAGCAGGTGCTGGGCATCGACCTCGAGCAGAACGTGCAGCAGTGGGCGCTGAACGCTCCCGGCATCGTCATGCAGATCGCCAACTGGACGTACTTCAACTGCCAGTTCACGATCACGTACGCGCTGCTCCTGTTCATCTACTTCCGCCGCAACCACGCGTTCTACTTCATCCGCAACGCGCTGCTCGCCACGAGCTTCGCCGCGCTGCTCGGCTACATCCTGCTGCCGACTGCGCCGCCGCGGATGCTGGGCGGGCTCGGTTTCATCGACACGCTCAACCAGACCTCGGTCAATCACAAGTCGGGCGTCATCGCCTGGTTCGCCAACCCCTATGCGGCGATGCCATCGCTGCACACGGCGTACGCGGTGATCATCGGGTGCGCGGGCGTTCTCGTGTTCTCGCACGTGCTGCTGAAGGTGATCTGGGCGCTGTATCCGAGCCTCGTCGTGTTCTCAATCATCGCGACGGCGAACCACTGGTTCCTCGACGCGACCATTGGCGCCTTCGTCGCCCTGTTCGCACTGCTGTTCGCCTTCGCCGTCAGCCGCGGCACCCTGCCGACGCTCGGTGCACTTGGCCGAGCACGGGGCGCGAAACCGCCCGCGTACGCGTCGCGCGCACCCGACGCCGTGCCTCAGCAGGCCTGACCAACCGCTCGTCGGTCATCTCCGACCGCTCGTCGTCCCGCACACCGGCCGTAGCTTCGTGGGGCCTACCGTTCCGAGTGATGGGCGTCGAGCGACTGCAGCAGGAATACACCGACGGTACGCGCCGCGTGATCGCGGGTCTGATGTCCAAGGTGTCGCGCATTCCCGTGACCGCCAACCAGGTGACGATGATCGGCTTCGTCATCAACGTCATCGCCGCGGTCCTCGTCTATCGCGAGCACTTCATCGCCGGTGGCGTGGTCTTCCTGATCGGCTCGATCCTCGACGTCTTCGACGGTGCCGTCGCCCGCGCCCGCGGCGAGGACGGCCCGAAGGGCGCCATCTTCGACTCGGTGCTGGACCGCACGTCCGAGGCGATCATGTTCGGCGCGATCGCGCTTGTCTTCGCCCACGATGGCAACGAGATCGCCCTGTTCGCCGTGATCGTCGCGCTGACGGGCTCCTTCATGACCTCCTACCTGCGCGCCAAGGCCGAGTCCATGGGCCTCGACGGAACGCACGGCATGATGGCCCGCGCCGAGCGCGTCGTCCTGATCGCCGCCGCCCTCCTCTTCGCTCCGCTCGGCGCCCTGCCGTGGGGGATCATCCTGCTCGCCATCCTGTCCGCCATCACCGTTGCGCAGCGTGCTCGCCACGTCATGCGTCAGCTCTAGACCGCCACCACCGGAGGTACCTGAACGTGTCCACTCCCCAGAATCGCGCGCGCCGCTCTGACGGCAAGGTCCGCGTCGCCATTGTCGGCGTCGGCAACTGCGCCTCGTCCCTCGTCCAGGGCGTTGAGTACTACAAGAACGCCTCGGCCGACGAGGTCATCCCCGGCCTGATGCACGTCAACCTCGGTGGCTACCACATCAAGGACATCGAGTTCGTTGCCGCGATCGACATCGACAAGAAGAAGGTCGGCAAGGACCTCTCCGACGCGATTTTCTCGGGGCAGAACAACACGGTCAAGTTTGCACGCGTGCCGAAGAAGGGCATCGTCGTCCAGCGCGGCATGACGCACGACGGTCTCGGCAAGTACCTCTCGCAGGTCATCGAGAAGGCACCGGGCGAGACCGCCGACATCGTCAAGCTGCTGAAGGACTCGAAGGCCGACGTCCTCGTCTCCTACCTGCCGGTGGGCTCTGAGGAGGCCACGAAGTGGTACGTCGAGCAGGCCCTCGCCGCCGGCGTCGCCTTCGTCAACAACATCCCCGTCTTCATCGCGCGCGAGAACTACTGGGCCAAGCGCTTCAAGCAGGCTGGCCTGCCGATCATCGGCGACGACATCAAGAGCCAGGTCGGCGCGACGATCATGCACCGCGCCCTCGCGACGCTGTACGAAGACCGCGGCGTGCACCTCGAGCGCACGTATCAGCTGAACGTCGGCGGCAACACCGACTTCCTGAACATGCTCGAGCGCGAGCGCCTGGAGTCGAAGAAGATCTCGAAGACGAACGCCGTCACCTCGCAGATCCCGCACGACATGGGCGCCGACAACGTGCACATCGGGCCGTCGGATCATGTGCCGTGGCTGACCGACCGCAAGTGGGCGTACATCCGCCTCGAGGGTCGCGCCTTCGGTGACGTGCCGCTGACCGCCGAGGTCAAGCTCGAGGTGTGGGACTCCCCCAACTCGGCCGGCATCGTGATCGACGCCGTGCGCCTGATCAAGCTGGCCCTCGACCACGGCATCTCGGGCCCGCTCGAGTGGCCGTCCGCGTACCTGATGAAGTCGCCTCCGGTCCAGCATCGCGACGAGCTGGCCCGCGAAGAGGTCGAGCTCTTCATCAAGAAGTACGGCAAGAAGGGCGCAACCCGCTCGGCTGCTGCCAAGAAGCCGGCAGCTCGCACCGCGGCGAAGAAGCCGGCAGCCAAAAAGCCGGCGGCGAAGAAGCCCGCTACCCGCACCGCGGCCGCCAAGAAGCCGGCGACCCGCGCGGCAGCGGCCAAGCCCGCGACGCGTGCTGCGGCCAAGCCGGCAGCCAAGAAGCCTGCGGCGCGCAGGCCCGCTGCCAAGAAGCGCTAAGCGCCTCTCGCATCCTCCCGTACGACGACGGCGGGCGCCTCCGGGCGCCCGCCGTTTTCGTTCTCACCCGCGTCCGGCGTTACCCGATGCCGTGCGGGAGCTTGATCGTGAAGGCCTCGCGCTTTCCATCCAGCGAGTCTCCCTTGACGTCATGCAGACACAGCATCGTGCCCGCCGGGTGTCCCTTGGGATTGCCGATGAACGCCCATCCCGTCGGACACCACCGCTCGTCCGTGCTGAACTGGTAGCCGCGAATCAACTTGACGGCTTCCGTGCACGTCATGTCCTCGACGTGAAGGTCGATCGCACCGAGCTGCGCGCACTCACGCACCTTGCCCACCGATCGCGGTAGGTCCTTGACCTCCCCGCGGGAGGCAGCGTCGTTGACGTCGTAGCCGAGCTCCTGGTGCAGAGCCTTCACCTCTGCATACGTGACTGTCGGGTCCTTGGCGCGGGCTTCACTGCGTGCAGCTCGAGGACACGCGCCGGAGCACGGCGTCAGCGTGAGCGTCATCGACGCGTCATTACCGCGCGAGTACTTGATCGAACACTTCACCGACGTCGCGGTGCACGTGTAGTCGTTCGAGCCCACGTACGGGTTGTTCCAATAGATCCGCAGGCCGGGGTAGTTAACGCTTCCCTCGGTACCCGTCATCACGCCGTTGCTCTGCGTGCGGAACGAATACGAGCCTCCCGGCGCGATCGAATCGGGCGGCATCGACGCCCACTCGCCGCCATCGAGCGTCGCGGACTGGCAACCAAACGTCTGATCCGTGCGGTTGACGATAGTCATCGAGAACGAGCGAGCGCTTGACACAGTTCCGACTGGCGCCGTAATGGCGCGCGCCGCAGCACCGTAGATCGTGCACTGTGTCCACGGCGTCGACTCGCGAATGGCGCGCCAGATCAGCTCGCCCTTCGCCCCTCGACCGTACCGGGCGTAGATCGCGTTCCGGAAGTCCGTCCAGAGCTGTCCCGCGGCGTAGGCGGCTCCACGGGCGGCGCGCTGGAAGTTGTCCATGCCGTCGATCGTGCCGTCCGTGGCTCGCAGCGAATGACCACTGTCGCCCTTCGGCACGGTATTGGTCGTCCAATCGATGTTGCCGGAGCCCTCATCCTTGTTGAGGCCACGACTGGCGCTTTTCGAAAAAACCGGCTTGAGCTGATCGTGCGTGATTCGGCCGTCGAGGTTCGAACCGTAGGCGCCGGTGATGTACTGCGACTGCGCCAGGAACGCGTTGATCTGGTCGGTCGTGCGCGGGTACCGCAGCATGTCCGGGATCGTCCCGATCGGCTGGGCGAGACCCGGTGCGTCATTCGTGGAGGGCGTAGTGGGATTCGTATCGACCCAGTTGCCATGCGAGAACGCATCCTCGACGATGTGGAACGAACGGCCGACGAGCATCAGGATCTGACACTTCGTCCGCGTGTTGGTGCCCGCTTCGGCCGGCGGGCTCAAGGACTTGTCACGCCAGCGTGGGAAGTTCGTCCAGCAGTCTTCGGTGAGATCAGTCTCGTAGGAGTTAACGCGTTCGCTGGTGGCGAGGGAGCCTGCCAACTGCACCGCCTCGTCCATGTACCCGTTCATGCGCTCCGCGCAGTCGCGCAGCCCCTGCGCGCGATGATCCACCCCGAACGGATACGTCGCGGCACCGAAGAAGTAGTCGCCGTTGTCGCAGTGCGATGCATCCTGCGAGGAAATTGCCTCGGGGATGCTGTCCGGCGCACCGACGCCGCCGTAGTACCCGGGACTGCCGGCGAGCATCCGCAGCGTCCGCTCGCGATTGCCCGGATTGCGCTCGTTGCAGTTGAACAGGTCCTTGATTGCTCCGCTCAGACACGACGGCGGGAGCGAATCGAGGCAGGTCGACTGCCAGTCCAGATTCGCGTCACGCGGTCCCGAAAATGTGCTGTTGCACGCGATGCCAAGGCGCGTGATGCGCTCGTGCTCGGCATTACCAAGGCCCAGCGTGTCCCACGTCATGAAGGCGCTGGCCGTCGATGCGAGGACGCCGGACATTGCGAGGATCAGGACCACGAGGAGCGTCGTACGCGCGGCCATACGGGGCGGGTTCAATGTCTGGTTCCTTGCTGTCGACGGTCGCGGAGGACATGCACTCAATATGTAGGCAGGAACATAGCAACGGGATTCCGCGTCGGCGATGCGCGGTGAGCCACCCCACACCCGGTGGCGGGCATCGCTACGGTAGGAGCGTGCGTATCGCCATCTTCACCTCCGCCGCGCTGGATCGCGCGAGCAAGGAGTTCGACGCGGCCAGCTCGCTCGCCGCTGTCGTCTGCGATCACGGCGCCGAGGTGCTACTGGTCGGCACAGCGCGTAGCGCGGCGATGCAGACCGCCGGCCGGCTGACGATTCGTGCCCTCGAGCGCAGTGGTTCCTCTGCGCTCGCACATACCGGTCCCGGCGCGCGTGAATTCGCAGTCAGCGGACCGGTCTGGACCTGGGCTGCCGATGCCGCAACGCGACGCGTGATCGGACAGAGCGACCTCGATCTCGTCGTCCTCGTCGGCGACGACGACACACCGCTTGCTCACGTGGTCCTCGACGCCGCGCCGAGCACGCAACGGGTTGGCCTGACGGGCGCCAAGAAGGCGGCCAGAGAGGTGATCGCCGTGGCCGGCGACCACGCGCGACGTCCGTCGCCGCTGGCATTGCCGGATCCGATCCTCGCCGACTTTCACCTGCACACGTTCCACTCGCACGACTGCAGCACGTCGATCGATGAGCTGGTCGACCGTGCCATCAATCTCGGGATTGGTGCCCTGTGCGTCACGGATCACAACTCTGTCGCAGGTGGCTATGCCGCGAAGGCCCACGTCGAGTCGCACGGCACGCCGCTGCACATCGCCGTCTCCAGCGAGATCAAGACGCGCAAGCAAGGCGAGGTGATCGGGATCTACCTCAAGGAGGATGTGCCGCCCGGCATGTCCTTCGCCGACACCGTCGACGCGATCCGTGCGCAAGGCGCGTTCGTGTACGTGCCGCACCCGTTTGATGCCCACCACGCGATTCCGCCGGAGGAGCTGCTGGAGCGCCTGGCGCCGCAGCTTGATGCGCTCGAGGTCGCCAACGGTCGGTTGGCACGCGAGCACTACAACGAGAGTGCGCTGGCGTTTGCGCGTCGCCTCGGACTACCCGAGGGAGCGGGCTCCGACGAGCACGTCATCGCCGGGCTCTTGACCGCCGGCCTCGAACTGCCCGCCTTCCACGATCCCGCCTCTCTCGCCCTTGCGCTGGGCGATGCGCGCATCGTCAGGAACCCGAAGAACTTCCTCGCGCTGCAGGCGCGCAAGTGGTTCCGTACAAGGAGGCGACCACCGCGCGCCGAATGACGCAGGACGCGCCGTGGCTGAACCTGACGAGATCAATGAGCGGTACCTGGCCCGAGCGATCAAGGCCATGAACGCGCTAGGCGATGAGCTCGCCGATCGGGTTGATCCCGATGATCCTACGAGCACGCCCGTGCTCGGCTCTGGCCACCCGATGGCCGACATCATGCTGCTGAAGACCTCGGCGCAGCCCGCGGAGATCCAGGAGGGCGTTGCCTTCTTCGGCCGTGCCGGCGGCGCGATCCTCAAGAGCATCACGCGGGTCGGCATCGACCCGACGACGATCTACGGCACCAACTGCCTCAAGTGCCGCCACGACGACCTCGAGGATGGCAAGGGCGCGGCGGCCAAGGTGCTGCTGCGGGAGATCCAGATCACGGAGCCGAAGATCATCGTCTGCATGGGCACGGCGACCGCCGAGTTCATCAATCGCATCAAGGTGCCGCTGTCGGAGCAGCTCGATCCCGAGCTGATCGGCGAGGTGCAGCAGTTGACGCCGACGATCGAGGCACTCGTGACGCCCGATATCGACGAGTCGCTCGACGAGGAGTCGTCGAAGCGCCGCTTCTGGAAGGCGTTCCAGGAGCTCGGGCGCTGGTATAGCGCCCTGCCGCCCTACTGATCCCGCTTGACGAACCGCGCGACGCACTCGACGTGCGGCGTGTGCGGGAACATGTCGACGGGCCGGACGATCTCGAGGTCGTAGCCACCCTCGGTCATCAGGATCGCGTTGCCCGCGAGCGTGGTCGGATTGCACGAGACGTAGACGATCGTCTTGGCGCCGAGCTCGAGGACGCGCTTGACGGCCTTCGGCGTCAGGCCAGCGCGCGGCGGGTCGATCACGACGAGGTCGGGCATCGGCGCACCGGCCTCGACCAGCGGCTCGATCGCCTTCTGGACGTCGCCGGCGATGAACTCCGCGTTGTCGATGCCGTTCCGCTGCGCGTTCTGCGTTGCCTGCTCGACGGCCTCCGGCACGATCTCGATGCCGACCACGCGGCCGGCATCACGCGCCAGCGCCAGGCCAATCGAGCCAATACCGCTGTACAGGTCCCAGACGACCTCGCTGCCCGTGAGGCGCGCCTCTTCGATGGCGATGCCGTAGAGCTTCTCGCACATGTCGGTGTTCGTCTGGAGGAAGCCGTTCCACGGCACGTGCAGCGTCAGCCCGAGGATCTCCTCGCGGTAGAAGTCCTGACCGTGGATCAGCTTCGTCGGGTGGCCGTACGTCGTCTCGGACTGCCCGCTGTTGCGGGTGTGCATGAGGCCGACGAAGCCAGGCACAGACTCGATCAACTCATCGACGAGGTTGCCGGGGCGCGGCAGGTCGATATCCGTGGTGACGAGTGCCAGCAGTACCTCGCCGGTGCGCTTGGAGTGGCGGATCACGAGGTTGCGCAAGTCGCCCTCGTGCAGACGCTGGTCGTACGCCACGAGGTCCGTCGTGCGCGCCCAGCGCTGGATCGCATCCTTGGCCGCGTTGGCGGCGTCGTTGATCAGGAAACAGCGTTCGACCTCGAGCACCTGGTCCCAGCGGCCAGCACGGTGGAAGCCGAGCGCGGGCCCTTCTTCGGTCTCGGTGAACGTCAGCTCGACCTTGTTGCGATATTCGAGGTTGTCTTCGGCGCCGACGATCGGCTCGACGGGGACATCAGGCAGGTGCGCGATGCGCCCGATTGCGTCGCGCACGAGCTGCGCCTTCTCCACGAGCTGTGCGGGGTACGCGTAGGTCTGCCAGCGACAGCCACCGCAGAGGCCGACGTGCGGACAGGTCGGCTCGACACGGTCGGCACCCGGCGCAAGCAACTCGACGACGTCGGCCTCGCCGTGCCGACGGCGCGCGCTGCGCAGGCGAATGCGCACGTTGTCGCCGGGCAACGCCCGGTCGACGAAGACGACATAGCCGTCGATGCGCGCAACGCCGCGCCCGCCATTGGCGAGCGACTCGATCACGACATCGGCGACATCACCACGGGAGGGACGGTCAGCCACGAGCCGGATCGTACGCGAGTGCGGCTCCCGGACGATCCGCACGCGCCGGGATATGCCCGGCGCGTGCGGTCGCGGGCTACGCCGAAGCGGACTTGGACTTGTCGGTGCCGATGATCAGCAGAATGATCAGCGAGATCAACGGGAAGAAGAACCCGAGGATCGTCCAGAGATTCTGATTGCGATTCCTGGCACCGGCCAGGCTGCGGCAGACGAGCGCGAACACAACTGCAATGACGATGACGACGATCCACCCAATGACACCCGACATGCGAGCCTCCTCCTGACGATGTCGCGGAACTGCGACTGCCACGAGTGTACGCCCCGAATCAGCGTGCAGATCGTATGACGCTGTCGATCGCTCTCTGGCCCGTGCAGGGCCCCGGAGACCGCTCTGGTTCTAGACGAGCGCGCTGGCGACGCCAATGGTCTGGCTCATGGTGCTCCTCCGGGGAACGGACCGCAGGAAGCGCGCTCTCCATCAGGGTACGGGGTGTGTCGAATGCGGTCACCCTCGTGTATGCGCTCGCGCGCCCGCCGCGCAGCGCTGTGTGCCTGATGTGACGCAGCGCGCGGATCGTGCCGCCGTGCGTGCACCCTGGGACGACCGGCGCCGATGAGGATCACCGCATGCACGCACGCCGCGCCCAGGCAACGATCGAGGCGCTGGCCGTCCTCGGCCTTGCGATCGCCGTGGTCGCCGCACTCGCAGCGTCCGGCGCCTTCGCCTGGCTGCCTCAGGCTCTCGCGCGGGCGACGGCGGCGATCGCGCCGGCATCCGCTGGACTCCAGGGTGCTGACCTGGCGTTCCTCGACCGCGCCATTGCGCGACAACCCAACGAGGACGGCCCGATGCTCCGCGATGCCATGCTGCGCCTGGGTCAGACGATGGGTCCGGCGGCAGCACGCGCCATCACGATCGACCACCTGCAGCGCCAGTACGCACCTGTGCTGACGGGTCGCCTGCGCGCCCTTGGCGATCCCTCGCTCGCACTCGCGCGACCGTCGTTCAATGGCTCGGGTGCGGGTACCTCTGCGGTGTGGTCGGACGAGGCGGTGCGCGGGCCCAGCGTGGTGCGCATCGTGACGGCAGCAGACGAGCAGCACTGGCGCGGTTCGCAGCGCACGACGCTCGCCACGCACGCCGTCGACCTCGGCGTCACAGGCGCAGTCGCGCTCGCCGGCGCGGTCGTGCCGGTCACCGCCCCCGTGGCGGTCGGGATCGGCGCCGGTGCGGCAGCGATGGACGTGCAGAGCATCGCGATTCCCGGCGGCAGCCGCGAAGACGAC
Source organism: Thermoleophilia bacterium (assembly GCA_037133755.1). Lineage (GTDB taxonomy): Bacteria > Actinomycetota > Thermoleophilia > Gaiellales > F1-60-MAGs149 > F1-60-MAGs149. The sequence goes on along the minus strand of JBAXNN010000003.1, from coordinate 44,159 downwards.
GTCTTGATCTGCCGCTTCGTCTGGCGTCGCAACCATGCTCGGCCGGGCTGGGTGGCGGCACATCCCGCCGACGCCCTGCGGCTGGCGATCGACCAGCGCCTGCCCGCCGTCGAGCTGACCGTCGTACGCGGCGGCACGGTCCTGTCCCGCGATGTCGTCCGTAGCCGTGCAACGACCTGCTGAGCGCCGGGGTCAGGCGGCGGCGGAGTGGATCGCTGTGATCGTCGCGATCAGTGCCCTGCTCGGCGGCGCGATCTGGCTCGGCGCGCCGCAGGTGCGGCGGGCCGCGCAGGCACTCGACCACGCGGGGCCGAGACGCACCCTCAGCGACCAGGACCTGCTCGCTGCCATCGCCGGCCGGCCCGACGCCTTGAGCCCGCTCGGCGCAGTGGCGTGGCTCGACGAGGAGGAACCCGCCTCCGGACAACCCCGCATCGCCGCTGCCGTTGCACACGCCATGCGGGTTCAGCACCCAGGCTGGGGCCGCGACCTGCGCGTCAGCGGCCCGCCGATCCGCGGCCTGCGGACCACGCGCGTTGTGCATGCCACCGGCCCGGTTGAGGCGCGCGTCGTCACGTTCGCCGACGAACGTGAGGGCACGCGCGATCCCACGCTCGCAGATCGTGCTGGCGCCGCGGGCACGAACCTCGCGTGGCAGGGCATGGGCACCCTGGCCCGGCGCATCGCCCGCCCGCTCGGACTCGCCGTGGGCGCCCTCCAACTCGCGGTCGGACTGATCCACGGCGACGACGCACTGCCAGCCGGCGTGCGCGCGGGCGACATCATCGTGTGCCGGAGCGCCACGATCACAGCGCACGGCGGCGTTCGCCCGTCGACGTCGCCGCACCGCGGCTGGCGGGTCGGCGTGCTGCGCCAGGGGCGGCTGATCCTCGACGCCGTTGCGTTGCAGAACCCGTGCACGACCCCGGCCGGCATCTGACGCCGGCCGGGGTCGCTGCGTTACGGCTGTGCGACGGAGGAGATCGCCTTCTCCATCGACTTCGAGATCTGGCCGCCGATCCCGGCACCTCCGCCCTTGACCTGCACCGACACGGCGAGCAGCAGCGCGCCAACCGCCAGCACGAGGCCGAGGTACTCGACCGTGCCCTGGCCACGACGATCCGTCATGCGGTGCGCGACGGCGCACAGCGTCTCCCAGAACGAGCTCATCTTCATCCACCTCACGTGGGTCGCAGCGACCACCGGTCGCCTGTTCCGGAACGTGCCAACGCCGCGGGCACGGCGTGCGCACAGTCACGCGCGACACTCAGCCGGACCCACGCCGTCCCAACGTGCCGGCGCACGCGAAGCGCACGGAGACCGACCCGTCGGTGACGCGGCAGCACGCTCCCGCGACCGGCTCTTGCAAAACGTCCGATCTGCGAACTATGCTCACCCCATCGGCGATACAACCGTCGCATCCGGCCGTGGCCGGGTAGCGACCCCCTCCACCCGTCAGAGGAGCCCCATGTCCATCCATCCGCGCATCGCGTCCCATACGACGCGCCGGCGCTCGCCCCGCGGCCTGCTCCTCGTCAGCGCAGCCGCCGCGGCGCTTGCCCTCGGCGCCCTCACCGGGACAGCTGCCGCCGCCCCCTCGTGCGCCCCCGCTCCGGAGGCCAACTGCAAGGGCGCCGATCTGACCGGCATGGACCTGAGCGGCAAGGACCTGCATGGCATCGACCTGACCGCGGCCACGCTGAAGGCGACGAATTTCGACGGTGCCAACCTGCAGGGCGCGAACCTTTCTGCCGCTAACGCGGCGGCGGCGACGTTCCGAGGCGCAGACCTCCGGAAAGTGGACCTCAGCATTGCGAACGGAAGTCTCGCGGTGTTCAACGGCGCCGACCTGCGAAAGGCGAACCTCCACGGGGCGGGCCTCGGCGACGCGAGGCTCCGCGGCGTCGATCTCCGCAAGACGCTGATCGATCCCGTGAACCTCGGTGGAGCCGACATGAGCCGCGCGAACCTCGCGAAGGCGACACTCAAGGACGTGACTCTCAATGGCGTCACCGCCGACGGCATCCGCCTGTCCGGGGCGACGTTCCGGAACGTGGGCATCTCGGATACGTCGATGCGCGGCGCGCACCTCGACGGTGCGAAGACGAAAGCCGATACCAGGATCTCGACGAGTTACACGGGCTTCGACGCTCCTAACCCGAGCGACAACAGATGGAATAACGTCGACCTCACCGGCTCCACGCTGAAGAACGCGAAACTGGTCGTTGTCTTCGTGAGCGTCAAACTCGGCAAGACGAACCTGATCGGCGCCAAGCTCGGCGATGCGACGTTCACCAACGTCAGTTCGGGCGGTGTGCGCTCATCGAAGAAGACCGAGGTGCCGGACGGCGTCGCGTTCATCGCCAAGTACATGGTCGGACCGAACATGGATCTCAGCGGCGCGAACTTCAAGGGCGTCGACTTCACCAGCCTCAACAACCTCGCCACCAACCTTTCGTTTGCGCTCGACGGCAGCAGCCTCGCGGGCGCGAACCTCACCGGCGCGAACCTGACAGGCCTATCGCTGGCGAACACCGACCTGAGCGGCACCAATCTGACCAACGCGATCGCCAACCGGGCCGATTTCTCCGGGGTGACCGGCCCGTACCAGACGACCACCACCGTCATCACGGCGAAGACGAACTTCACCGGGACGCAGCTCAACGGGGCGAACCTGGGCGGCATCGACCTGCGCAAGGCGACGATTGCCAAGATGAACCTGTCAGGCGCATCCCTGCCGGTCGCCAATCTGTCGGGCCTCACGCTGACCGCATCGACGATTGGCAGCGCGAGGAATCTGCGCGGAGCCAACCTCACGAAGACCAATCTCAGCGGTGTCGATTTCACCGTGATGATCGTCACCTACGGCGGAAACTTCGAGGCCGCGAACCTGACGGACGCCAACCTCTCCGGCGCCAATCTCCAGCGTGCCAACTTCGGCGCCTACGTCGGTGCCAACCTCACCAGTGCCAATCTGAGCAACGCGATCCTGCGCGGTGCGACGCTTTCGAACACGAACCTCACCGGCGCGAACCTCGCCAACGCCGATGCGACTGACGCGCGCTTCGACACCGCAACTCTCACGTCGTCGACAAACTTGACGGGAATCAAGAGCGGCGGTGCCTCCTGGTCTTCCACCGACATGCGAAGCATCGACCTGTCGAAGATCTCGTTTGCGGGCGGCAACTTCTCCCGCGCGAACTTCTCGGGCATGGACCTCACGGCTGTCCCGCTTTCCACCGCCTTGGTCCTTTCCTACGCACTGTTCCGTGGGGCGAATCTCACGAACGTGAACCTCGGCACCACTCCGCTCGTCGAGGCCGACTTCACCGGGGCCAACCTGACGGGCGCGTCGATTGGTGTAATCACAGCTTTGCCAAGCGGCATGATCTTCACCGGCGCCACCATCACCGGTCTGACGATCGCGAATCAGGCCATCACGTCCGCGAACTTCCAAGGCGCGATCGGCGTGCCCGCGAGCCTGCCGGCAGCCGGGTCGAACTGGACCTACGTGCGTTGCCCGGACGGCACGGTGCTCGGCAAAGATCCGGTCACCATCTGCACGTTCTCGTAGCGCCAACCGGGCGGGGTCGGCTCCGGCCGGCCCCGCCTACACCACGACGTCGCTGACGGGCACGCGCACGGCGGGCAGCTCGACCACGAAGCGCGCGCCGCCCTGCGGGGCATCGGCGACGGTGACGCTGCCGCCCATCGCAAGTGCCAGCTCGCGGGCGATCGCCAGGCCGAGGCCCGTGCCGGTGCCGTCCTCGGTGTAGAAGGCGCGGAAAATGTCGACCCGCTTCTCCGGTGCGATGCCCGGGCCCGAGTCATCGACGGTGATCCACACGCGACCGGCCTCGGCGAGCGCACTGACGATCACCGTTCCCTCATCCGGCGTCCAGCGCACGGCGTTGCGGACAAGGTTGCCGACGATCTGCAGGATGCGGTCGCCGTCGCCGATGATCACGGGCAGCGTGCCCGACTGGAGCGTGATCTCGATGTCGCGCTCACGCGCCTCGGCGCCCTGACCGGTGACGACCTGGTCGAGCAGGATGTTGAGATCGACTTCGTCGGCCTCGAGGCCGAAGCGCTTGGCCTGCAGGCGCGCGAGGTCGAGCAGGTCGCTGACGAGGCGATTGAGGCGCAGGGACTCGGCGGTAATCGCGGCGTAGGCGTTCTGCTGCTCGGCCTCGTCCTCGAAGATGCCGTCGACGAGCGCATCGACCTGGCCGCGGATGGCGGTCAGCGGCGTACGCAGTTCGTGCGAGACGCGCATCAGGAACTGCCGCTCCGTGTCGCGTGCCTCGGCGAGGCGAACGGTCATGTCCTCGAAGGCGCGGTTGACCATGCCGATCTCGTCGCCGCGCGTCGTATCCAGCGGCACCACCTCATCGCCACGCGCCACGGCGCGGGCGGCGAGTGCCAGTCGCTTGAGCGGACGCACAAGGCGCAGACCGAGCACGAGGGCCAGCAGGATCGCCACCGCCAGACCGACCGCGAAGGCCGGCACGAGCGCCCGACGCAGCGCCCCTGCCGGCGAGACGACCGACACCGGCGGGCGAGCGATCACAACCATGCCGAACGGCGCGCCACCCTCCGGGTCGCCCGTCGACGTCGGGAAGATGCCACGCGCCACGACGACCTGGTCCTGCAAGTCGGCCGGCACGAGATCGGACGGCACCTCGACGGCACCACCACGATCGATCACTGCGAGCAGCGCAGCGTCCTGCTTGGCGCGATCGAGCTTGCGCGGCAACGCGAAGGTCGGCAGTCCGATCGCGTCGGCCTTGACGGGCAGCGAGACGAGCCCGACGTAGTACGCCTGTCCGCCGATCGTGACGTTGACGTCCTGCGGCGACACCATGTTGTTGCGCTGGCCGAGCATCGCGGGAGTCAGGAAGCGCGTGTAGATGCGCGACAGGCCCGTGGCCGCGCGTTCCATCTCGCGCACCTGCTGCGCGCGTCGCTCGGCGCGCTGCTGGTCCGAGAACGAGCCGACCGAGCGCACGGTCAGCGCCGCGGTGACGAACAACGCCACCAGCACGGGCACGACGCCGATGATCAGCAGCCGCGCGCGCAGGCTACGCAGCAGAAGCATCGTCCCCGACCTTGTAGCCGACACCCCACACGGTGACGATCGGGCAGACATCGCCCAGCTTGCGACGCAACTGGCGGACGTGCACATCGACGGTGCGCGTGTCGCCGGCGAAGGTGTACCCCCAGACGCGCTCCAACAGCTGGTCGCGCGTGAGGACGTGGCCGCGCTCTTCGAGCAGCGTCCAGAGGAGGTCGAACTCCTTCGGTGCGAGCTGCACTTCGTCGCCACCGACCTTGACCTCGTGCCGGCCACGATCGATCGTGATCGTGCCGTGGCTCAGCGTGCCGCCGATCGGCTGCACGGTGGCGGGTGCGCGGCGCAGGATCGCCTTGACGCGCGCCACGAGCTCGCGCGCGTTGAACGGCTTGGTGACGTAATCGTCGGCGCCAACCTCAAGACCAACGATCTTGTCGATATCATCGTCACGGGCCGTCAGCATGATGATCGGCACCTGCGACGTCGCGCGGATGCGGCGACACACCTCGAGTCCGTCAATACCGGGCAGGTTGAGGTCGAGCAGCACGAGATTCGGTGGATCGTCCTCCATTACGCGCAGGCCATCCTCGCCACTCAGGACGTGGGTGACCTCGAAGCCGTCCCGTTCGAGGTACGTCTTCGTCGGAGTCGCGATGTTGACCTCGTCCTCGACGATCAGAATGCGCTCAGCCATGCGCCCGCCTTACGGCTTGAGGTCGATGACGACCGGGGTATCGGTCGGAGTGTACGAGACCGGCTCGGCTCCGTCGGCGCTGTACGTGCCGGTCCCGCTGGCGCGCACCTGGCCGCAACCGCTGATGACGACGTCGCGGAGGTCGCCCGCCTTCCTCAACGTGATGGTGTAATCCCCGGCCTGCCGGTGCATCAGCATGACCGGCTTGAGGACCGTCCAGGTGACCGTCTTCTTCGTGCGCTTGAGCGTGACGCACGACTTGAGCTCGGCGCCGTCGAGGCATGCGACGCCCTTCAGCGAGCGCGGACCGGTGATCAGCGTCTTCGGCCCGACGTAGGCGATCGAAATCGCAGATTCGCCACCGCTGGAGGAGTGGTAGGTCAGCTCGCCCGCAACGGTCTTGGCCTCGAACGACTTCGCACCCGCAGCGGGCACGACAATCAGCAGGAGGGCGACCGAGACGATGAAGGCGAGACGACGCACCTACGCATTATGCGTCGGGAAACGCCCGCGCGGTGGCGGACCGCTTACCGGGATTCGTAGGTGTGGAAGCCCTCGCCGGTCTTGCGGCCGAGCTTGCCCGCTTCGACCATCTCCGCGAGGAGCGGATGCGGCGCGTAATGGGTGTCACCGAGCCCGTCGGCGATCGCCTGGCTGGCGTGCATCTGCACATCGAGGCCGATCAGGTCGATCAGCGCGAGCGGCCCCATCGGCCAGCCGGCACCAGCCTTCAGCGCGCGGTCAAGATCGACGGGGTCGGCCCCCGTCTCTGCGAGTGTGCGGACCGCATCGTTGAGCATCGGCACGAGGACGCGGTTGACGAGGAAGCCCGGCGTGTCGGGACACGGCACGGCCTCCTTGTCGAGGCCCTCAGCGAACTCGATCGCGTCGGCGTAGACCTGCGGATCGACAAGCGGCGTGCGCACGATCTCGACCAGCTTCATCACGGGTGCCGGGTTGAAGAAGTGGAGTCCCACGACGCGCTCCGGGCGGCCGCTTGCCTCGGCGATACCGGTCACGGAGATCGCCGACGTGTTGGTGGCGAGGATCGCATTGGGCTGCAGGGTGGCGCCCAGCTCGCGGAAGAGGTCGTGCTTGACGTCGGGGATTTCGGCGATGGCCTCGATCACGATGTCAACGTCACGGAGGTCGGCGATGCTCTCGGCGCCCGTCAGGCGCGCCACGGCGGCGTCAGCGTCGGCCTGCTCCATCGTGCCCTTCTCGACACGGCGGGCGAAGCCCTTGCGTACGCGCTCGATCCCCTTCTCGCGCGCCTCGGGGTAGCCGTCAAAGGCGATCACGTCATGGCCGGCGGCGAGGCAGACCTCGACGATTCCCGCCCCCATCGTTCCGAGTCCGATCACTCCGACTGTCTGTGCCACGACGCCTCCGATCTCGCTAACAGGTGAATCCTGCCGCACTCTGTGCTGTGGTGGGGCCGCACGTCTCACGCGTGTTATCCAAGGTGGAACAGGGTCAGTGGCCTCGTCCCCGTATACTCACCACGTAATGGGAGGCTCTTCCGATCGCGCCCGCATGTCTGCGCAAGGCCATGGCCCGTCCGGTGACGTTGTCGTCACCGTGACTGCCAATGAGGTTCGCGACGCCTCGGGCAACCGCCTGACGCAGTCGCTGCCGGCTGCCGGCGATGCCCGCAAGGCTGCCGGCGACATGCGCAAGGAGCGTGTGGGCCTTGCCCGTCGGTACCAGGAACTGCGCGGCGATCTCGGTGGTCTCCTGATCGAGATGGCGCGCCGCGATCAGTTCAACTTCCATCTGCTGCGCCTGCGCGCCGCCGAGGCAGTTGCCGTTGAGCAGCGTGCGCGTGAGATCGATGGCCAGCTGACCGTGCTCGCCGCGAGCGAGCGCATGGCAATTCCGGCGGGCACTGTCGCGATGACTGCGAAGAAGTGCGGCAACTGCACGGGCGCGATCCCGGCCGACGCGAACTTCTGCGCCTATTGCGGGACGCCGACGGTATGAGCGAGCCCGAGCAGCCCACCACCGACATGCCCGTGGTGAACGCACCCGTCTTCGAGGCGCCACTGCCGGGCGCCGATGTTGCCCGCTGCCCGGCCTGTCTGTCGCCGGTCCGCTCGGACCAGCGCTACTGCTTGGAGTGCGGCGAGCGTCTGCTGGTCGACGAGATCCCGCCGCCGCCCGGTGGTGGCTCGGCGCTCGCCACCCGCTCGACGCGCATGCTTGCGATCGCCGCGATCATCCTGATCGTCATCGGTATCGGCCTCGCTTGGGTCGCGCTGCGCTCGTCTTCGAACGGCGAAGACTCGACCAGCTCTACCGCGACGGCACCGACGACGCCGACCGATACCGGCATCACCGACACGGGCATCACGGACACCGGGATGACCGACACGGGCATCACGGACACCGTGATCACCGACACCGGCATGACCGATACGGGCAGCAGCGCGACCGGCTGGCCGGTCGGGCAGGTCGGCTGGGCCGTGATCCTCGCGTCGAAGAGCCAGGCCGAGTTCCAGGAGACCGACGCGCAGGCGATCGCCGATCAGGCTGCGGCCGCCGGCGTGCAGATGACCGGCGTGCTCGACTCGTCGCAGTTCCCCACGCTCAACCCCGGGTATTGGGCCGTGTTCTCCGGCCCGTACACGACGAAGGATGAGGCGCAGGCTGCGGCCACGACCATCCAGGGTCAGGGCTACCCCGACGCGTACGCGCGTCAAGTTCAGCCGTAACGCGCCTCACCGCCGCAGGCCGCTGACGTAGCGCGCCCCACCGCGCTCTTGTGATCTTTCGCACAATCCCTTGTGCTCTGCTCGTATCACCGGTAGAGTGCCCTCCACGCGCTTAGCAGGTTCCCCCCGCGGAGCGCCCCACTTGTTCCCCATCCGCACGAAGCTCAATCTCCTGCGGCCTCAAACCACTCCACCCTGGACCTCTCATGTACCGCTTCAGCCGACAGATCTTCATCGAAATCAAGGACGCAGTCGATCCCTCCCCCGACACCGTGTCGGTCCCGGAGGCGCGTCGCCGCATCCTCGCCGCGTGCGAGAGCACGATCGAGCGCCTTGCCCGCGACTCCCGCTACTTCCCGAAGCCGGCCCGCAGCCTCTTCCAGGAGATTCGCTACTACTTCCCGATCACCGAGCAGGCCCGTGTCTACTACACGGTCGAGCGCTACATCGGTCTCGCGCAGGACTTCATCCGCGACGAGATCGAGCGCCACGGCGAGGGCGTCATCGCTCCCTGCCGCGCCACGACCCGCAAGGGCAAGCCGTGCCAGCGCACGCCGCTGCCCGGCCGCGAGTACTGCCCGTCGCACTCGCACCTCGAAGAGGTTGCGCTCAGCGCCTAACCCGCGCAGGGAATCCAGAGGCTGGCCGAAGGGCCCGGGAGCAATCCCGGGCCCTTCGCCGTTTCTCGGGTGGACATGACAACCGCGCGGACGTGAGGTCCACCCCCAATAACCACCTACGAACCCGATCGCGCCTGACGGGTGGACCTCACATCCGCGCGGTTGTCATGTCCACCTTCGAGTCGCCGATCGCCGGATCGACGCGGCTGTCATGTGCTCACTGAGTCGCTATTCGCCGGATCGTCGAGTGCCAGGTGCAGCTGCTCTCCCTCGACGAGCCGCGAGACGCTCACCCCGAGCAGTCGGATCGGCGGCGGTCGGTCGCGCAGCGCCCGCTGGAGCGCGAGCTCGGCAAGGCGCGTGATCTCCGTCGGATCGCCCGTCGGCTGCCCCGCCGATTTGGCGCGCGACAGGATGCGGAAGTCGGGGTAGCGCAGCTTCACCGTCACGGTCCGCGCCACCAAGCCCTCGGCGAGCATCCGCTCTGTCGCGCCGATAGCCATGCGCGCGGCGTGCTCCGACAGAATCGCTGGGTCGCTGATGTCGTGATCGAACGTCTCCTCGTTGCCAATCGTCACGGACGGGCCGCTCGCGGCAACGACGGGGCGCAGGTCGATGCCGCGGGCACGCTCGCGCAGGTCTTGCCCCATGACGCCCGGCAGGATCAGCCGCAGGCTCTCGTCGTCAAGATCGGCCAGTTGCCCGATGCGCTCGAGCCCCGCGACCTGGAGACGCTTGTCGGCTTTCGGGCCAATGCCAGGCAAGGCGCGCAACGGCAGCGGCGCGAGGAACTCCTCCTCCCTGCCGGCCGCCACAACCACGAGGCCGACGGGCTTGTCCTGGTCGGAGGCGATCTTCGCGACGGTCTTGCCGGTGCCACAGCCGAACGACGCCCCGAGGCCCGTCTCGGCACGAATGCGCTGTTGTAGGTCGGCGAGGAAGCGACGCGCCTCGCCGGCAGTCTCGGCCACCTCACTGAGGTCGAGGTAGCCCTCGTCGATGCCGACCTGCTCGACGACGGGCACCGCGCTGCGCACCAATGACCAGAGGCCCTCTGAGTGGCGCTTGTACGTGGCCATCTCAGGGCGCACGAACGTCGCGGTCGGGCAGCGGCGGTACGCCTCGGCCGAGCTCATCGCTGAGCGGATGCCAAACGCGCGCGCCTCGTAGGAGGCGGTCGCAACGACACCGCGGCCGAGTGGATCGCCGCCGACGACCAGCGGCACGCCGAGCAGCGCGGGATTCTCGAGAACCTCAACGGCCGCGAAGAACGCGTCGAGGTCAAGATGGGCGACAACGCGGCTCACGCAGACGAGACTACCACCCTCTTTTCCCCGCAAATAGCGGATTTTTGGGGCGGTACAACGGCGAATACCCGCGCAGCGACGACGGTTTCTGCCTATGCTCCACACCCATGGGAGCGAGGAAGCCGCAGGGCCTGTCGGGGGCCGACCGTTGAGTCATGACGCCGACAAGCTGATCCGCCAGCTCTCGCTGGTCGCGTACATCATGGCCGAGAAGCGGCCGATCACTGCGCGCGACGCCAAGAACGCCGTTGAAGGCTATTACGACATGTCGGACGAGGCGTTTGCCCGTCGCTTCTACGCCGATCGCGCCGAGCTGCTGGCGCTGGGCGTGCCGATCAAGTCGAATCGCGACGAGTTTACCGGCGAGGAGCTCTACACGCTCACGCGCGAGAACTACTTTCTGCCGCCGCTGCACCTCACCGACCGCGAGCTCGCTGCGCTCAACACGAGCCTGTTCCTGCTCGAGGGCCAGTTTGCCTACGCCGCACCGCTGCGTCTGGCGCTGCAGAACCTCGCCCTCGGTCGCCCGGGCGTGCTCGAGCAGTCGCCCGCCATCGGCGTGTCGCTCGACCTCTCCGGTGGTGGCCACTCCCCCGAGATCGCCGCGCGCCTTGCCAAGCTCGAGGGCGCCATCTCGAAGCAGAAGACGATCGTCTTCTCGTACTTCGCGATCAGCACGGGCCAGGAGAAGTCGCGCACGGTCGATCCGTACGGCCTCTACTTCTCCGATTCCAACTGGTACCTCGTCGGTCACGACCACGACCGCGACGCCATCCGCAACTTCCGCGTGTCGCGCATCCGCGGCGACATGCGCTTCCACACCCGCAAGGAGCGCGACTTCCGCCGCCCCGTCGACTTCGATCCGGCCACGTACCGCGATCGTGCGCCGTGGTCGCTCGACGAGCCCGTCGGCGAGGCCACGCTCTACGTCGCCCCGAGCGCCGCGTGGCTGGTCGACCGCCTGTTCAACAAGCACGGCGAGGTCACGACGCACGAGGATCGCTCCGCCACGTTCGAGACGCAGTACAGCGACGTCGACCGCCTTGTCGAGTGGATCCTCGGCCTTGGCGGCCAGGTCTTGCCGCTCGGCCCGAGCGATGTTGTCAATGCCGTCGTCGAGGCGCTCGAGAACGTCCGCGGCGCGCATGCCGGCGATACGCCCGCGATTGCCTCGCCGAAGAAGATCGTGACGGAGCCCGAGGTTCCCGTCGCCCGCCCGTCGAACCCGGTCGCGCCCGAGCGCTTCGCAGTGCTCCAGGCCCTGCTCGCCGACCTTCTCGAGACGTGCGGCACGGATCAGAGCGGCAGCATCGCGGCCTCGGTCCTGCAGGATCGCTACAAGATCGACGACGAGGAGATGATCGAGCAGATCAACCTCCTCAACCTCGTCAACTTCGGTGGCGGCTGCTACGCCGTCTACGCCGAGCTTGACGACGAGGGCATGATCAACGTCCAGAAGGAGCTGTACGGCGAGGACTTCCGCCGCCCGGCCCGCCTGTCGCCGCTCGAGGCGAAGGCAATCCTGATGGCGCTCGATCTCGTCGGTCCGCAGATCGCCGGCGCCACCAACTCGACGCTCGCCAGCGTGCGCGAGAAGGTCGAGATCGCATGCGGCGGCGGCGTCCCCGGCGGCCAGCCCTCGACCACAGTCGACGTCGGCGTCCCCGAGGACGTCATCGGCGAGATCTCGTGGGCGATCGAGCGCCACCGCCTCGTCCGCATCACGTACCTGTCGCGCACCTCGAACGAGGTCGCCGAGCGCGTCATCGAGCCGTATAAGCTCCGTGGCGTCAACTCCGACTGGTACGTCGAGGCCTGGGATGTCGGCGCCGAGGGCGAGCGCACGTTCCGCATCGATCGCATTCAGACCGCCGAGCGCACCAAGGAGTCGTTCGCGCCGCGCGAGGGTCTCACGAACCTCGCCGAGCAGCGCAGCCTGGGCGGCACGAAGGGTTCCGTCAGCGTCTGGTTCTCCCCCCGCATCGCCCTGCGCGAGTCGGAGAAGCGCACCGGCGCCTCCCAACTGCGCGATGGCGCGATCCTCGACACGATCACGTTCGACTCCGAGCGCTGGCTCGAGGACGAGGTCATCAAGTACCGCGGCGAAGCCGTGCTGATCGAGCCGGCCGCCCTGCGCGCCCGCGTCGCCCGTCGCGCCACGCAGATCCTCAAGGAGGTCAAGGGCGCGAAGCGCCTGGCCTCCAAGAGCCGTCGCTAGCCCAGCGCTCGCCGGGCAGCAGGCCCGAGGATCGGGTCATCCACGGCGGCGAATGGCTGCGCCAGCTCGCGGTACTGCTCCGGCCCGTTGCCGAGCGCGAGCAGCGCGTTGCGCTTGAGGTAGCGCCCGTCGAGGTCCGGCACGTAGAGGCGGCGATAGTGCTCGAGCAGGTCCTCTTCGGAGGCCTCCAGCCACGCGTCGAGGCGCACCCAGCCGTCGGCTGAGGGTGTGCGGTCGGCGCGGCGCTCGGTGGGACCCTGGTTGTACGGGCACACGTCCTGGCAGATGTCGCAGCCGTAGACCTGGTCACCCATGCCCTCCGCGACCTCCCCCGGTACCTCCCGACGACTCTGCGTCCAATAGGAGATGCACTGCTCCGCGTTGAGAACGTACTCCTCGTCGAGCGCGCCCGTCGGACAGGCGTCGATGCAGAGCGTGCACGAGCCGCAGCCCTGCCGCACCGGCTCAGGCAGCTCGTAATCGAGCGGCGCGTCGGTGATCAGCGTGCCGATCGAGATGAACGAGCCGAGCCCGGGGGCGATCGCCATCGTGTTCTTGCCGCCGAACGTCAGGCCGGCGCGGCGCGCGCCTTCGCGGTCGACGTGATGGTTGGCATCGACGTGGACGACGCTGCGATACCCATCGGCCTTGAGCGCGTCGCGTACGCGGCCCAACGCGTCACGCAGCGTGGAGTACGGGTCGCCCCACGCGTACCGCGGCAACCGCCCTACCGGTCCGTCAGGTCGCGGCGTGGCCGGTTCCCAGATCGGCAGGATCGCGCTGATCACCGTCTGCGCGTTGCGCACGGCCTTCTCGGGATGGCATGACACCTCGGGGCGCGCGGCGGTGAAGCGCATGTCGGCCCACAGCCCGCGCTCCACGCGATCGAGCAACGCTGCCTCGACCTCGGTGTACGGCTCGGCCGGTGCGGCGCCGAGCAGGATGTCGTCCTCGTGGACGAGCTCGGCGAGCGCCTTGAGCGAGGGATTCGACATGCAGAGAGCGTATCGGTCGCCCGATGAGACACGGTGTCGCAGCGGCCCACAAGCCTCGCTCGCGATCCCCTCCTGACACGATGGGCCCGGGCCCACCGTGTCAGTCGGTGCGTGCGCCGCGCGCCCCGTTTCGCGCCAGACACGTCCGTTTCGGTCGCAACCCGATGCGCTTGGCTACGAGGCGAGCGCACGTCCGTGCGCAGTGCGAAACTCCTATCCCCCGAATCCGGGCCGATGATCACGGGTGCCGGCGGCGGTACTGTTCTCCCCATGCCCGCTGCCGAGGATGAGGTCGAGATCTGGACGGACGGGGCGTGCTCCGGCAACCCGGGACCCGGTGGCTGGGCCGCGATCCTGATCTGGCGCGGCCACAAGAACGAGATCTATGGCGGCGAACCGGAGACGACGAACAACCGCATGGAGCTGATGGGCCTGATCAAGGGGCTCGAGACGCTGACGCGGCCCTCGAAAGTCGTCGTGGTGACCGATTCCGCGTACGTCGAGAAGGCCTTCACGCAGGGCTGGCTGAAGAACTGGCAGAAGAACGGCTGGAAGACGGCGGCGAAGAAGCCCGTCGAGAACCAGGATCTCTGGCAGGCCGCATTGGCCGCCGTGGACCCGCACGAGGTGCGTTTCGAGCGCGTCAAGGGGCACGCGGGGATCGAGCTGAATGAGCGCGCGGACGAGCTCGCAGTGCTGGGTCGCGACGAGGCTGCGCGGTACTGACCGCTTTTTTCCCGATCTGGGCTATGCTCCCGCAGCATTCTTAAAGGGAGATACAGGTCTCGTGGCACAGCAGGTTCGACGCAAGCGGAATACGCTTCCCCCCAAGAAGCGCAAGCGCGTCCAGATTTCGGACGATCAGATCCGCTACACCAATGTCGAGGGCCTCAAGCGCTTCCTGTCGGATCGCGGCAAGATCCGCTCGCGCCGCATGACGGGCCTGTCCCGTCGCCAGCAGGCGCTCGCCGCGCGTGAGATCAAGCGCGCCCGCGAGATGGGCCTCCTCCCCTTCGTGATGCCGAAGCTCGAGCGCGCTCGTGGTGGCGGTCGTCCCGACCGTCGTGGCGAGGATCGCGACGATCAGACGATGGCTTCCGTCGAGGCACAGGAGGCTGGCGCCACCGAGGTGCTGACCGCTGTCGCTGACATGCAGGACGAGGTGGCAGTCGAGACTGCCGCCGACGACTCCTGAGTCGCCCTCACCGCTAAGCCGTTCGACCCCGCGCGTCCGCATGCGCATGGACAAATTGGATCCGGATCCAGAATGTCCGCGATTCGGCCATTTTGGGCCCGGACCCAGAATGTCCGCGATTTGGACAGATTGGATCCGGACCCAGAATGTCCACGCGGGCATGCGAACGCCAGCCTGGCCGATCTCGCTGTCGCTGAAGGGCTCCTAGAAGCCGAGCGCGAACTTGGCGTCGTCGCTCATCAGCTCGGGCGTCCACGGCGGTGCCCAGACGAGCTCGGCCTTGACGTCCTTGACGCCCGGGATCTCGGTGATGGCGCGCTCGATCTCGGCCGCAATGTGCGGACCGGCCGGGCACCCCATCGACGTGAGCGAGTACGTCATGGCGACGTTGTTCTCCTCATCGACGTTGACCTCGTAGACGAGGCCGATATCGACGATACCCATCATCAACTCCGGGTCTTCGACCTGGTTGAGGGCCTCGATGACAACTTGCTTGGTGACTTCGCTCATGGTGTTCCCTTCGCGTTCTCCCATAGGGTAGCCGAAGGGCGCGCCTACGAGCCCAGGCGGTCCGGCAACTGGCGGTGCGGCCAGACGCGGAGGAATGCCGAGCGCTCGTCGCCATCGCGGAGCGCGGCTTTGATCTCCGCCAGCGCGTAGCGGTCCGAATCCCGCATCTGCTCGGCCAACGCGGTCGCCCAAGCGAGCTGCTCGGCGGCCGGCACGATCGCTTCGATCAGACCCAGCCGTTCGGCCTCCTCCGCTCCCACACGGGCGCGGGTAGCGAGCAGGCGCAGTGCCGTCGACGGGCCAACCAGCCGCTCGAGGCGACCGAGACCACCGAAGCCGGGCATCAGCGCCAGCGACGTGTGCACGAAGCGCAGTTCCGCCGCCGGATCGGCGATGCGCCAGTCGGCCGCGAGTGCCAGTTCCGAACCGCCACCAACGGCGTGGCCGGGCAGGCTGGCAAGCACGGGGATAGGCAGCTGCGCCAGCAGATCGCCAAGCCCTGTGCCGGCGTCGCTCAGGCGCACGCCGGTTTCGTCGAGCGCCTCCCAATCGCGGATCGCCGCACCGGAGCAGAAGACGCCATCAGCGCCGGTCAGCACCAGCAGGCGTACCTCGGGATCGGACCCGGCGGTCAACGCGTACCGCTCGACGAGGTCGAGCGCCTCGGGGCTCAGAGCATTGCGTGTGGCGGCATCATCGAGGGTGAGGACGGCGACGGCGCCATGCTGCTCGTAGCGGACGGGAGCCATGCGCGAAGCCTAGGCGGTGGCCGTGGTGTCGTCTGCGTCGAGCGCGGCGATCGCTTTCGCCGCCTGCGCGCGGTACTCGGCGACGAGCTCGTCGTAGTCCTGGTCGCCGATGTGGTTCGTGGAGCGGTCGATCTCGAGTTCCTTGATCGCCTGCAGCGCGAGGTCGCGCTCTTCGCGCAGGGCGAGGCGACGACGCTGGTCGGCGGTGAGGGGGTCGAGCTGGTCGGCGGTGGTCTGCGGGCGCACGAGCGGCCACGCGATGAAGACGACGACGGCGAGGACGATGACGGCGAGGATGAGGGCGGCGAGGATCACGACTCTCCGGGCAGCGCCTCTTCGCTGTAGCGCTTGGCGATGCGGTTGCGCTCGCGCCGATCGGGCCAGACGCAGAGGATCACGCCGCCGGCAAACAGGAAGCCGGCGAGCCACAACAGGCCCACGACAGGCTTGTAGAAGGCCTTGATGCGCACGGCCCCATCGGCACGGATGCCGTCGAGGATGATGAACAGGTCGCCCTGGGTGAGCGTCGTGTTGATCGCCACCTCGTTGGAGGTCGTCTGCTCGCGCACGTAGGCGCGCTGCGCGGGCTTGAGGATGCCGATCTCCTTGCCATCGCTCGTGACGCGCAGCACCGCCGCGCGCTCGGTGTAGTTCGGGCCCTTCTCGCGCTGGACGCCCTCGAACGTCAGCACGTTGCTGCCGACGGTGAGCGACTCGCCCTTCTTCAGCAGCCCTTCGGCCTCGGTCTGGTACGCGCTGGCCCCGATTGCGCCAACGACGAACATGATGACGCCGAGGTGCACGATGTAGCCGCCATAGCGGCGACGGTTGCGATCGATCAGGTGCAGGAACGCGATCGGCCAGCTCTCCCCCGCCACGCGGTGACGCGCCGCGGTGCCGCGCACGAACTCGCTGACGATCGTGACGGTCACGAACGCGCAGATGCTGCCCGCGGCGATCCCGGGCCAGGACGAGTCGAGACCGAACAGGATCATCACCACGCCGGTGATGACACCGCCGATCAGTGGCCAGAGGAAGGTCGTACGGATCTGGCGGAACGACGCGCGGCGCCAGGCGATCAGCGGACCAATGCCCATCAGGAGCAGAAGCGGCAGGCCGAAGGCAATCACGAAGAACTCGTAGAACGGCGTGGAGACCGATTCGCGCACTTGGCCGATCGCCTCGGTCATGAGCGGGAACACGACACCCCAGAGGACGGCGAAGGCAAGTCCGACGAGCAGGAGGTTGTTGAACAGGAACGTCGCCTCGCGGCTGACGACCGACTCCATGCGCTGGTCGGCCTTGAGCAGCGGCAGACGCCAGAGGATCAGCACGAACGACCCACCGAGTACCACCGCCAGTCCGGCCATGAAGTACCAGCCGATGTCGGTTGCGACGAACGCGTGAATCGACGACAGGATGCCGCTGCGCGTCAGGAAGGTCCCGAAGATCGAGAGGGCGAAGGCTCCGGAGATCAGCGCGATGTTCCAGACCTTGAGCATGCCCTTGCGCTCTTGCACCATCACGGAGTGCAGGAAGGCCGTGGCGACGAGCCATGGCATCAGCGCGGCGTTCTCGACCGGGTCCCAGGCCCAGAAGCCACCCCAGCCGACCTCGGTGTACGCCCAGTGCGCGCCGAGCAGCATGCCGACGCCGAGAAAGCCCCACGAGGCCAGGGTCCAGCGCCGTGAGGCGACAACCCAGCGGGCATCGGTGCGGCCGGCGAGCATGGCGGCCATGGCGAGCGCGAACGGGATGGCGAGACCGACGTAGCCGAGGTAGAGACTCGGCGGATGGAGCGCCATGTACGGGTTCTGCAGCGACGGATTGAGTCCCACGCCGTCGGCGGGAGCCGTGATCGTGACGAACGGGCTGGCCGGCACGACGAGCAGGAGCAGGAAGAATCCGGCGATCAGCGAGAGCACCATGATCATCCACGGCTGGAGTTCGCCGAGGACGTTGCGGGTGCTGCGCAGACCGAGCAGGCTGAAGACTGCGAGCACCGTGGACCAGAGCAGCAGCGAGCCGGCCTGCGAACCCCACCACGCCGTGATCAGGTACACCGTCGGCAGCGAGCGCGACGAGGTGTCGGCGACGACCTTGAACGAGAAGTCGTGCGTGAACAGCGCGTGCAGGAACACGATGTCGGCAACGACGACGAGTGCGAGGATGCCCCAGAGCGCGTGGCGGGCACTGACGAGGAAGCGGCGATCGTGGCCCGTGGCGGCCCACAGCGAGGCGCCGGCGGCATAGATCGCGACAAGCAGCGCGAGGATCAGCGCTCCTTGGCCGATCAGTGCCACGTCAGCTCCTCGCGGCTCAGGACTTCGTGTCCGACGTGGTCGCCTTGTCCGAGTACTTGGACGGGCACTTCGTCACGAGCGTGTCGGGCACGGCGGTGAAGACGCCATCCTTGAGGGTGCCGTCGATCACGACGTCGCGGCCGACCTTGTACGCGTCGGGCACCGCGCCGGTGTAGATGACGGACAGCGTCTCGGCGCTCTTGTAGTCCTTGACGGTGAAGCGCAGACCACTCGGATCGGCTGCGTCGCCCGTCGACTGCGTGACCTTGCCCTCGAGACGCACGTGCTGGCCTTCGTAGGCCTGCGCCTGCGCGACCATCAGCACGGGGATCGACGAATCGGCGAACGCCGTGTACACCGCAAACGTGCCGAGCAGCGAGGCCACGACGAGGGCGACAACCAGCCGGACATGGCGAAAGCCCTGCTTGGGCTGATCGGGGGTGGCGGCGGGCGTCTCGCTCACGTCACTCAGTCTATCGGAGCCTTGCCGAATTTAGCCGTATCAAGCGGCGTCGGGATAGGCCTGGTCGATGCGCTGCAGTTCCTCGCGCATCTCCGCACGGTCGATGTACGACATCGCGTCGGCGTAGCCCTGGCTGTACGCGGTGCGCAGATACCAGCCGATCAGCTCTGGGTCCCATTGCTCGCGAGGCACATCGAACAGCTCTGCCCACAGTCCGGCCAGCCGGAGGTCGAGCAGCCGTGCGAGGTCCTCGTGCGCTTCCACCTGACGACCACGCTAGTCAGGCCGCCGGACACCGATCCTTCACGCGGTATCGTGCGCCTCGTGGCCCTTGCCTTCACCGTCGACGCCCCGCGCCCGTTCGAGGCGAATCCGGGCCTGATCTCGTTTCGCTCGAAGCAGACGATCGATGCCGTTTCCGTGCGCGTCAACGGCAAGGAATACAAGTTGGTGACGCTGCCGAAGCCCGTCAAGCGCGGCGTCGTCGGCCCCGTCGGGCTGCCGTCGCGCGACGCGACGATCACCGTGGTCGGCTTTCACGAGGGCACGCCGGTCGGCAAGGCGACGGCTGCGAATGTCCTCGGGCTGCCCGCGGCGGCCGGAGTGACGAAGCCCACGACGATGACGCCATCGAACGCGCAGATGCGGATGAAGCGTCTGTCCAAGCCAGCGGGCTCGTCCGCGGCCTGGGCCATCAATCTCACGACGGGCCGTGGCGCCTCGTGGAATGCCGGCGCCCGGTTCACCGCGGCGAGCACGGCGAAGCTGCCGATCATGATCACGTACCTGATTGGTCTCAAGCGCGATCCGGTCGGCGCTCCCCAGTGGGGCGCGCTGCAGTCGATGATCCGCGCCTCGTCGAACGATGCGGCCAACACGATGCTGCAGGCCGTCGGCGGTGGCAGCGTCGACACCGGTGGTGCGCGCGTGAATGCGGTGATGCGCAAGCTTGGCGCCATGCACTCGGACGAGGCGGGCGGGTATCTGCCCAATCAGGACCGCAAGGGCCTGAATCCCCCGGTGCAGATCAATGATCAGCCGCAGCTCAAGTGCTGCAAGGTCGTGACGGCGCACGATCTCGGCGTCCTGATGCAGTCGATCGTGCAGGCGGCCAACGGTACCGGACGCGCTCACGCACTCGGCCTGACGGGCCGCGATGCCCGCGTGGCGCTGTGGCTCCTGTCGCATACCGATTACCCCGGCCTGTTCGAGCCGTGGACGCATTGGGTCGTGGCGCACAAGATCGGCTACATCGACGTCGTGTGGCACGACGTCGCGGCCATCTTCGAGCCGTCGGGGACGCTGATCACGGTGGCGCTCACCGAGAACCGGGGCGGCGCGAGCGAGTCGGCCGCGTCAAGCTTCGCGCACGGCGTGCTCAACATCGCGCAGACCGGCCTCGACGAGCCGGAGCGGACCGTTCCGCGACGCTCGGTACGATCAGGAGGGTGAGCACCGGCGCATACGAGGGGCTGACGTCCGCCGAGGTGGCGGAGCGTCGTCGCGTCCTCGGCGAGCCGCAGCCAGATCGGACCAGCATTCCGCTGCGTGCGATCATCCGGCGCAACGTCTTCACGCTGATCAACCTGATCACGCTCGGGTTCCTCGTGCTGATCCTGATCGCCGGCGCGTGGAAAGACGCGCTCTTCGCCGGCGTGATCGTGATCAACGCTCTGATCGGAATCGTCCAGGAGGTGCGCGCCAAGCGGACGCTCGATCAACTGGCGCTGCTGATCGCGCCGCGCGCGACCGTGCGTCGCGACGGCGCGACGAGCGAGATCCTCGCCGACGAGGTTGTGCCTGACGACATCGTCGAGCTCCAGCCCGGTGATCAGGTTGTGGCCGACGGCGAGATCGTCGAGGCGCGCGGTCTGGCAATCGACGAATCGATCCTGACGGGCGAAGCGGACCACGTCTCGCGTCGCGCGGGCGACACGATCTACTCCGGCTCGTACTGCGCGGCCGGCGCTGGCGTGTACCGCGTCACCGCGGTCGGCGCTGCGGCGTACGCCAATCGCCTGACCAGCACCGCCAAGCAGGCTCGCGACCAGCGCTCGCCGCTCCAACTCGACATCGATCGACTGCTGCGCGTGCTGCTGCTGTCGATGGTCCCGCTCGCGGCGGCCCTCCTGATCGCGTTTCGCATCCATTCGACGGACTTCCAGCAGGCGGCAGAGACCGCGACGGCCGGGCTGATCTCGGTCGTGCCGGAGGGTCTGATCCTGCTGACGAGCATCACGTTCGCGCTCGGCGCTGTGAAGCTCGGGCGCGCCGGTGCGCTCGTCCAGCGCCTCAACGCGGTCGAGTCGCTCGCGGGTGTCGACACCATCTGCGTGGACAAGACGGGCACCCTCACCGACGGCTCGCTGCGCCTTTCCACCGTGGTGGCTGCACCCGAGCGAACCGAGGACGGCGTGCGCCGCCTGGTCGGGCGTCTCGCTGCGTCGGCCGAGATCCGCTCGGGCTCTTCCGATGCGATCGCCGCCGAAATCCCGCTTCCAGCCGAGGCAGTTCTGGCCGAGCTGCCGTTCTCGTCGCGCTGGAAGTGGTCTGGAGTCCAGCTGGCCGACACCACGATCGTGCTCGGTGCGCCCGAGGTGCTGGGTGCTGGTGCGCTGGCGCAGACCGTGACCGAGTTCCAGGAGCAGCGTGGCCGCGTGCTCGTCGTGGGCACGGCCACCGGCCTACCCCCCATTCCCGAGGACGACGACGCCCCGCTCCCCCTGCCCGTCGCGTTCGAGCCGGCCGGGCTGATCGTGCTCGAGGAGCAGATGCGCGCCGATGCGGCCGAGGTCGTGGCCTACTTCCGCGAGCAAGGCGTGGATCTCAAAGTCATCTCCGGCGACGCACCCCGCACGGTCGAAGCGGTCGCCGAGGCGGCGGGCTTCGGTGACATCACGGCGATCAGCGGCGCCGACCTGCCGATGGGCGACCTCGAGGCGATGGGCGACGTCGCGGTCACCCATAGCGTCTTCGGTCGCATCACACCGGAACAGAAGCGCGAACTCGTCGATGCGCTGCGGCGGCGTGGGCGGTACGTCGCGATGATCGGCGATGGCGTTAACGACGTACCGGCGATGAAGGCCGCACGGATGTCGATCGCGCTCGGCTCGGGTTCGCAGATCGCCAAGGGCGTCAGCGACATGGTGCTGCTCAACGGCTCGTTCTCCTCGCTGCCACAGGGTGTCGCCGAGGGCCGCCGCATCCTGTCGAACATTCGCCGCGTGGCGAAGCTGTTCGTCGTCAAGAGCTCGTTTGCCGCGGTCTTGATCCTGACGATCGGCGTCGCCGGCGAGGCCTATCCCCTGCTGCCGCGCCACCTCTCGCTCGCCGGCGCCTTCACGGTCGGCATCCCGGCCTTCCTGCTGGCGGTGGCCCCGAGCGTCGGCATGCCGACGAAGGTGCCGTTCCTGCGCGATCTGCTGCGCTTCAGCGTGCCCGGCGGCATCGTCAGTGCGATCGGCGTGCTGGCCGCGTACTCGATCACCCGCAGCATCCCTGGCCACGACCTCGTCGACGCACGTTCGGCAGCACTGCTGGTGCTGATCCTGATCGGCTACTACCTGATTCTCTTGCTCGAGGACGAGGCGGTGGAGCAGTCGCAGGTCCGCGCGTGGGGCGTCGGCGTACTGATGGCGTGTCTGATCGTCGGCATCCTCGCCGCGTACTACATCCCGTTCGTCGCCGACTTCTTCGAGATCCGGCCGCCCGACTTCACCGAGTGGCTGGTGATCCTCGGCTCGGTCGTGATCGCGATCGGCATCCTCGGCGTGCTGGGCTTCCGCGCGCCGCTGTTCCTGCGCAGCCTGTTCCAGCACGCACGCTCCGTCGACGACTGACACGAAGGGGCCAGGCCCCTTTGCGTCACGTCAATGCGTGATCAGTCGGCGTCGACGGACGCGGGAGCGTTCTCGCTCTCGCCGGAGCTCTCGCCCCCGTTGCCCTTGCCGCGCCCACGACCACCGCGACGGCGACGGCGCTTGCGCGGCTCTTCGCCCTCGGCGCGTGGCTCGGACGAGCCCTCTACCGTGGTCTCGGCAACCGCATCCGGATTATCGACGATCGCCTCTTCGGCGTCGCCCGACTCCTCGGCGATCTCGATTTCCTCGGCGAGCGCAATCTCCTCGGGGGAGAGCTTCGGCAGCGGCGTGTCGATGCCCCAACGCTGGATCTCGCGCTTGAGGAGCTTCTCGATGGCCTCGAGCTTCGGCTTCTCCTTGTTGGAGACGAACGAGATGGCGTAGCCCTCGCGGCCAACGCGGCCTGTGCGGCCGATGCGGTGCACGTAGACCTCGGGCTCGTCGGGCAGGTCGTAGTTGACGACGTGCGTGACGTGGCTCACGTCGAGGCCACGCGAGGCGACGTCGGTCGCCACGAGGATCGGGATCCGCTTGCCGCGGAACGCGATCATGACGGAGTCGCGGGCGCCCTGGCCCATGTCGCCGTGCAGCGCGCGGACCTTGTGGCCGCGCCGCTTCAGATCGTCGGCGAGCTTCTGCGTGCCGATCTTGGTGCGGGCGAAGATGATCATCGTGGGCGGCTTCATCTCCTCGATGAAGCGCTCCAGCAACTCGAGCTTGTCGCGGCCCTCGGCATACGCGATGCGCTGCTCGATCGTGTCGACCGTGATCTCCTTGGAGGCGATCTTCACGTACTCGGGGCTGTGCAGCTCTTCCTCGGCCAGCTTCTTGATCGGCTCCGGCATCGTGGCGCTGAACAGGGCGGTCTGCTTGCCCCACGGCGTGCGCTTCATGATGTCGCGCACGTCGTCGATGAAGCCCATCGACAGCATCTCGTCGGCCTCGTCGAGGACGACCATACGGCAGTCGGCGAGGATCATCTTGCCGCGGCGCAGGAGGTCAAGCACGCGGCCGGGGGTACCGACGACGATCTGGCCACCGCGGTTGAGCGCGGTGATCTGCTCGACGATTGGCGCGCCGCCGTAGACGGGCACGACGTTGACGTTCTCGAGGTACTTGGAGAAGGAGCGCGAGGCGTCGGCAACCTGCAGCGCGAGTTCGCGCGTCGGGCACAGCACGAGGGCCTGGAGGTCCTTGGAGTCGGGGTCGATCCGGTCGAGGATCGGCAGCATGAATGCCGCCGTCTTGCCGGACCCGGTCTGGGCCTGGCCAACCATGTCCTTATCGCGCAGCAGCGCGTCCATGGTGCCCTGCTGGATGGGCGTGGGCTCCTCGTAGCCGAGGTCGCTCAACGCGCGCAGGATCTCCGGCTGGAGATCGAAGTCTTCGAAACGCAAGATGTGGTCCTTCCGAGTGTGACGCGCGGCACTCGGCAGCACGTCCCGCAATGGGCCCTGGATGGGCGCCTGATGTGATTAACGATACGTGACGCGCCCACATTCCCCTGCCGGTCAGGGTTCTGCCGCACCCGGTTGCGTGGATTGCACTCGTGCGAGCCCGCTGCCCAGGCCCAAGGTGAGGGCATCTCCCAAGGAGGCGATCGTCATGCAGGATGCAGACCACCACGATCCGCGACACCCGCGGATGAACCTCGCGCCCCACCAGCGTGAGCGGGTTGACGTCGCATCGCAGCAGGACGCGAGAGCGCACCCGCGAGGGCACGTCTGGTGGAAGCTCCGGCCGGTCGTGCGCACCGGTCCGTGGCGTCGCATTCGGGCGCCCGACGAGCGTTAGCCGCGCTCGCTCCCGCTACTGCAGAAGATCGAAGAGCGCGTCGTAGACGCCGGGGCAGGCCGCAACGGCCTGCTCTATGCCGAGCGGACCGGGCTGGCACGACCAGAACCCGCCGGCCTCCGTGACGAGCAACGAGCCCGCTGCCCAGTCCCACGCGTTGAGGCCACTTTCCCAGTAGCCGTCGAGGCGACCGCACGCCACCCAGGCGATGTCGATCGCAGCTGCACCACCACGGCGGATGTCGCGGATCTTCGGGATCACCTCGACGACGCGTGCGGCCTGCTTGGCGCGACGCTCGGCGTCGTAGCCAAAGCCGGTGGCGACGAGCGCCTGACCGAGATCCTGCGTGCCGCGCACGTGCACGCGATCGCCGTTCAGCGTCGTGCCGCGCCCGCGCGCCGCGGCGAACATCTCGTCGCGGCTCGGGTCGTACACGGCACCGGCAAGCGTGCCGTGCTCGTCCTCGACCGCCACGCTGACGGCCCACTGCGGGTACCCGAAGACGAAGTTGGTGGTGCCGTCGAGCGGATCGACGACCCAGCGCAAGCCCGTCGTGCCCTCGCGCCCTGCACCCTCCTCACCCAGGAGCGCATCGTTAGGGCGCGCCTCGGTGAGGATGTGCACGAGCAGCTCCTCGGCTTCGCGGTCGGCGTCGGAGACCATGTCGGTCGCCGTCGACTTCGTGTCGAGTCCACGCAGGCCGCGCTCGTTGTGATGCTGCAGGAGCACGCCCGTCTGGCGCGCGGCGCGGACGGCGAGTTCGCGTAGCTCGGATGGCTCAGGGGCGGCGTGCATGCCCTCAGGCTACCGCTGGGATCAGTCGCGAACGCGCGCGATGGCGAACTCGCGCTGCACGATCTTCGTGCCGTCACGCAGCTCGACGGCGTTGCCAGGCAGCAGCAGGACCAGATCACCCGCGTTGATGTCGTTCACCTCGGAGCCGACACCAAGTACGACGACGCGCTCGAGGCGGTTCATCTGCACCGTTGCGGGCAGGAGCAGGCGGCCGGTGCCCTCGTCCTCGACCGACGGCCGCACGTGCAGCCAGTCATCGAGCGGGTCGATGTTCATCGGCGGAACCGACAGCGGCAACGAGTCGGTCGATGGTTCCTGCTTCTTGTCCATGCCCATAGGTTCGCAGGTTCCGGCCCAAAGGGTCGAATCCTGCGGAGAGCGGGCCCGGCACGACTCGAACGTGCGACACCCAGGTTCGAAGCCTGGTGCTCTATCCACTGAGCTACGGGCCCTACGCCTCGCAGGGTAGCGAGTACGCCCGAGCGGGATGGTCAGGCGGGGCGCCGCACTGGACGCCCCGCCGTCTCCGTCATCAGTCGATGTTCTGGCAGCCGAGCGCCGCGACGCCCGAGTCGACCAGGTTGGCCCACGCCTGCGGGCCCATCACGAGCGACGTCGCCGTGCATGCGGCGTTGTCCATCGAAGAGGCCTCGGTGAACAGGTAGAAGTGGTTGCCCGTGCCGTAGAGGATGGCCGAGCCGTCAAAGCCGTAGGCGTTGCAGCCGGCGGCCTTCGAGTTGAACGTCAGACCCGCCCAGAGCGCCTGATTTGCCTGGGGCTTGGCGATGCGGACGTTGTAGCACTTGGACGGGCCGGCCTTGCTGCCCTGCGACCAGGCCTTGATGATCGCGGTCTTCTGCTTCGACGTGGGGGCGATCGTCTGCGGCGAGTCGGCGAACGCGGCGGTGGCGCCGAGGCCGAGCGCCATGACGGCGATCATGAGGACGGTGAGGGTACGACGCATACTGGCTCCTTCGGGAGATTCGACATGTCGATGGTACACCGCAGGCGGCACCGTTTCTATGATGCCGGGACGGGCACGTTCCGGCCCTTCCCCACTTCCCTGGAGACGACGATGTCCGAGCACCTCAACAACCATCACCGCAACACCCTCGAGCAGCTGCTCGATCACGCGCACACCGGCAACATGCATTGGCGCGAGGTGCGCTCGCTGCTCGAGGCCGTCGGCACCGTCGAGGACGCCCACAACGGCAAGGTCAAGATCCACGTCGGCGACACCATGCTCTCGATCCAGGATCCCGGCCATCACGACATCGACAAGCAGCTCGTCGTCGATCTGCGCAAGGCGCTGATCGAGGCCGGCTACTCCGCCGAGGCGTAGCCGCTACGCGCCGAACGCGGCGCGAGCCCGAGCAGCCGCCTCGATGTGCGGCACCGTGAGACCGCAGCAGCCGCCCAGCACCCGCGCGCCCTGCTGCATCCACGTGGCGTAGAACCCCTCGAGGACGTCGGGCTCGATGATGTCCACGAAGCGCCACCCCGGCATCTCGAAGTAGCCCGAATCGGGGTAGGCAGACATGGGGCCGTCAAACCGCGCGCGCACGGCGTCGAGCGTCTCGCTCATCAACTCCGACGGCGTATGCATCGCGCCGGCGACGTCGGCCTCGGCCGGGATCAGCTTGGCGATCTCGTCGAGCGGGATATCCTCGAAATGATGGAAGGCGACGGCGCTGCCGTCGTCCCCACGCCGCGCGCTCATGCCAAACCAGACCGGCAGCCCAGTGCCGACGGCGGCCTCGACCGCCAGCTTGGCGCGGCCTGGCTCGTACATCATCTCGAGCAGGATCAGATCGACGCCGGCGGCCTTCAGGATCCCGCCGAGCTCGCTGAAGGCCTCGCCGACTGCCTCAGGCGTTGGCACGAGCGCGGGATCGACGGTCGCCGTGCCCGGGATCATCGGCATCAGGTGCGAGAGCGAGCCGGCGACGGCGACGGTGCGCCCTTCCGCGGCGAGCTGCTCCTTGGCGCGCAGCGCGGCCTCGACGGCCCGCTGATTGATCTCCACGACGTCGTCACCATGGCCGGCGGCACTCAACATCACGCGCGACGACGCGAACGTGTTGGCGGTGATCACGTCGGAGCCGGCGCGGGCGTAATCGATGTGGATCTGCGTCAGCAGTTCCTCGTTCTCGAGCGTTGCGACACCGCACCAGGCTGCCGGGTCCATGTCGGCTCCACGGCGCTCGAGCTCGGTGCCCACGCCACCGTCGAGCAGCAGCACCTCGCCCGCGTCGAGGCGGCGCTTGATGTCGGCGTAGGCCATGACGGAAGCGTGCCAGAGTCGCGCCGCGCCGTTACGGCTTCGGGCGACTCCACGGCCCGTAGGCTCGTCCGCGACCGATGGTCCCGAGCGTTCGCTGCCACGAGGTCTCCAGGAGCGGTGATGCCGCGTCTTTCTGCTGGCGCAGCAGCCGACCGACCGGCAGCACGGTGAAGTCGTCCTCGCTCACGAACACGGGCACGTAGTCCACGCGGCGCAGCTGGTCCTTGCCCTGCTTGCTGATGCGGATGCGCAGGAGCGAGACGATGCCGTCACGCGACTCGGGCGCCAGGTCGGCGTAGCTGCCCTGGTTGGCGATCAGGTTGCCCTGGCCGAACACGACGAGCTTGCCGCCGACGCGGCGAATCGGCTGCACGACGTGCGCGTGCTCGCCGACAACCGCGGTGATTGCGGATGAGCGAGCCAGTCGGGTGGCGAGCGCCATCTGTTCGGCGCTGGGCTCGCGAGCGAACTCGACGCCCCAGTGGATGTTGACGATCACGACCTTCGCCCCGCGGCGGCGAGCGCGCTTGGCATCGGCGATGATCGCCTCGGGTTCGGCCATGTTGACGCTCCACGGATGCGGTGCCGTCTGCCCGTTGAGCAGTTGCGTGTAGCCCAGAAACGCGACCTTCACGCCCTTGGCCTTCAGGATCGGGATGCGCCGCGACTCACCGAAGCTGCGCGCGGAGCCGGTGGCCCGCACGCCGCTTCGCCGCAGTGCGGCGATGGTGCTGTTGATGCCCTCCTGGCCGTGGTCGAGCGTGTGGTTCGACGCCGTCGTGCAGACGTCCCACCCCGTCGCCTTGATCGCGCGTGCCAGTGCGGGTGGCGTGCGGAAGACGGGGAAGCCCACGGGATCGCCCTGCATGAGCGGTGTCTCGAGATGACAGAGCGCGAGATCCGCGCCCGCGATGTACGGACGTACCTGGCGAAACAGCGGCCGGAAGTTGTACGTCGTGCCGCCGCCGTAATCGAGTGCGTGCTCCCAGAGCGCCTTGTGGATCAGAATGTCGCCGCTCGTCGAGATCGTCAGGTTGATCGCCTTGCGCGGCGGGGCCGGCTTCGGCGGTGTCGCCAAGGGCGCATCGTCGGCCAGGCCGTGGGCCAACGCGGGCGACGCAGCGCAGGCGAGCAGCACGAACGCAACGACTCCCAGCAGTCCACGAGCGATCGAGCGCATGCCCGATGCTACTGCGCGCGCCCGTCGCGGTCGAGTGTGACTAGCTGATCGTGTCGGTCAGAACGAGACCGAGAATGATCAGCCCGACGACGACGCGGTAGACGCCGAATATCGTCAGCGTGTGGCGTGCGAGGTAGCGCAGCAGGAACGCGATCGCGGCGTAGCCGACGATGAAGGCGAAGACCGTCGCGATCGCCGTGGCGAGGATCGGCGCGTTGTTGCTGCCATCCCCCACGTCCTTCAGCTCGAACAGGCCGCTGAGCACGACGGCGGGGATGCTGAGCAGGAACGAGAACCGCGCCGCGGACTCGCGATTGAAGCCGAGCACGAGACCGCCGACGATCGTGGCGCCCGAGCGCGAGACGCCCGGCACAAGCGCGAGCGCCTGGCAGAGGCCGATGATGATGCCGTCGCGCCAGGTCACGCTGTCGGTACCGCGCTGCAGGACGGCGACGCGATCGACGGCGAGCATCAGGATGCCGCCAATGACCAGCACGGTCGAGATCAGGAGCAGCGAGCGCGCACCGCCGGAGATCTGGTGGCGAAAGGCGAACCCGAAGATCACGACGGGCACGGTGCCGACGATCACGTACCACCCCATCAGGCTGTCGGGCGTGCGCCGCAGTTCGCGGTGGCGCAGTCCCTTCAGGAACGCGACGGTGATCCGCGCGATGTCGCTGCGGAAGTAGATGAGCACCGCGGCCATCGTGCCGAGCTGGATGACCGCGCTGAACGCCGCGCCGGGATCCGGCTGCCCGAGCAGCGCGGGCACGATGCGCACGTGCGCCGTCGACGAGATCGGCAGGAACTCCGTGAGTCCCTGCACGATGCCGAGCAGAATCGCTTCGAACCAGCTCACGTGGTCACTATGGCAGACGCTCTCCACGTGCCATCACACGCGTGGCGGTCATTCTGGGGCCGGCCCCAAGATGACCAAACAACGGTCATTCTGGGGCCGGCCCCAGAATGACCGTCAACGAGACGCCCAGCGCGCCTCGCGCTCGTAGGGGTTGTCCCAGTACCCCTTGACCGCGTACGAGAGCGGCATCAGCGGCCCGCGATGGCGCATCTGCCAGACATGGCAGAGCTCGTGGCGCAGGAGCTCGTCGGAGACCTCAGCGAGCGGACGCCGGATCAGGATGCACTCGGGCAGCGCGTAGCCGTCGAAGCGGCGCATCTGCGGCATCCGGAAGAACCACGGCGCGTGCACCACGCGAACGCGGCGCGGGTCGATCGGACGGTCGTAGAGGCCGCGCGCGTTGAGGTGGTCGGCGGCAGCGCGCAGGCGCTCGGCTGCCGTTCCGGGCGTCACTTGGGCGAGACGGCGTCGAGCACGATCACGGGCGAGCCGTCCTGCAGCTGCTGCACCTCGAAGCCGTAGCGCTGCGGCGCGGTGAGCGCATCGATCGCTTCGCCCTCTGCGGTGGGGATCGTCTTGAGGCCGGGGACCGTGGCGGGGATCGTCGCGGTGAGGGGCTGCGACAGCTCCTTCGCATAGTTCGCCTTTTCGAAGAACATCGTGATGTCAGGGCTCTTGCCGGGCGGCGGCGGCAGGAAGGCCAGCACCGTGTCGACGTCGGGGTCGTAGGCGAAGGTGTAGAGCGCGAGTTCGAGTGCCTCGCGCCGCAGCAGCCACTCCCGCTCGGCACTCGGCTTGCCCGACGCAATTGCGCATTGCTTGCCCAGCCCGCACAGCTGGTACTGGATCGTCTTGGCGGCGTCGACCACGCGGATGTTCTGGTCAACAGCACCCTTCTCCGGCTGCACCGCGACGGCCGCGAGCTGCACGCCCTGGAACTCCGGCACCGAGGCGGTGATGGCGACGAGCTCCTTGCCGTTCGGCAGGCGGTAGGTCGGTGCGACGTGGTCGGCGATCTCGGTGGCCACCGCGGTCGACGAGCCGGGCTGCGGCTGCCAGGCCGACCACTGCGCGGGCGGCTCGGGCGACGACAGCTGGGAGGTGATCACGATCGCCGCGATCGCGAAGCCGGCGACGATGCCCAGCAGGCCGTAGGCGATCGCGAAGCGTCCCCCGTACGAGCGCTGGCGCACCGCGACGTGCTCGACGATCGGCTCGTCGGCGTGATGGTGCGTCGGCGCAGGCGTCCACGACTCGACGTCGACGGCGGGCGGCTGGGGCGTTAGATCCTCGGCCACGTCGCCTCCTGCGTCAGGTCGACCTCGGGGATCCTGAGGTGAATGCTGTCGAGCAGCTCGATCACCTCGTCGCCGTGCATCTCGCGGCGCTCGACGAGGACGTCGGCGACCTTCTCCACGCCCTCCTTGTTGGCGAGCACGAGGTGGTACGCGGCGAGGTACGCCTGGCCGATCAGCTCGGCTGCCTCCTCGCGGGCGTGCTTGTCGCTGAGCACGTTGAGGATCGAGTCGGGCGTGCGCGAGCCGTTCATGATGGTGTTGCCGATCTTGCGGAACTTGTCGGCGACCTCCTTGCGGGCCTCCTCCTCTGCCGTGGCCGTGTCGTACGCGCGGCCGAGCTCGATCGGCGCCGGACCCATCGCGCACATGCCGACCATCCAGGCCGCGCGCGAGGTGGCGCTCATCACGTCGCCGGCGACGCCGCGCGAGTTCTCGCCGTAGAACACGTGCTCAGCGGCCATGGCGCCGAGCGTCCAGATCAGCCGCGCGACCTCTTCGTGGCGCCACGAGGAGAACCGCTCCTCGGTCTCGAGCGCCTGGTGGTGCCCGAGCGAGCCGCCGCGCATCTTGATCGACAGGCGCGTGGACTCGGCGCTCTTCATGTAGACGTGCGCGCAGACGGCGTGGCCGGCCTCGTGGATCGCGACGGCGCGCGTCTCCTCGGGCACGTACTCGATGCCGACGGCGGTGCCGGACTCGACGGTGGTGAGCGAGTTGACGATGTCGGTCCAGCCGAAGCGCTCACGGTTTTCGTTGTGCGCAAGCGTCAAAGCCATCGAGCAGACCTGCTCGATCATCGCGGGCGAGTAGCCGTTGGTGATGCGCGCGAGCTCATCGCGGCGCTTGGGCGTGTCGAGATCGGGCTCGTGCGAGACCTTGCCGAGGTAGAGGTCGAACACGTCCATGCGGTCCTGCTTGGTGGGCGTGCGGAACCAGACGTGGCGGCCCATGCGGCCGGGGCGCGTGAGAGCCGGGTCGAGCACCTCGATCGGGACGTTGCAGGCGCCGATGAAGTAGATCTGCTCGTTGGCCGGCTTCGGCTTGGGAATGCGCAGCGAGAGTTTGCCGATGCGGCGCGGGATGATGTACACCGCGTCGAGCAGGTTGTTGACGCGGTTGGCCATGAAGCGCTTGCCAAACGGCGGCGAGCCGAGGCCGTCCATCGACACGAGAATCTGGTTGAGGGCGAGCGAGCCACCGCCACCCATGCCGCCGGGAACCATGAAGTTGACCGCGCGGTTGTAGGTGCGCGTCAGTGCGTTCGGCTGGATGGCCGGGCCGGGGTCGCGCTCGGCGAAGCGCTGCTCGCGCCACGCGATCGACTCGAGAATCGTGTCGCCGGAAACGTCGAAGACGTCTTCGAACGCAAGCGGACGGGAGCCCGTTGCGCCGCCAATGCCACCGGTCCCGAGCGACGCACGGCGCATGCCGACGGCGTCGATCTCGTCGATGAAGACGATGCACTGGCCGCCCCACTTGCGCGCCATGCGCTTGGCCTTCCACATCAGGTACCGCACGAGCACGGCGTCGATGCCGATGAAGGTGCTGGCGAAGCCCGAGCCGGGGATCGAGATGAACGGCGAGTTGAAGCCCGTCGCGATCGCCTTGGCGAGCATCGTCTTGCCGGTGCCCGGCGCGCCGAGGAAGAGCAGGCCGCGCTCGCGCTTGCCACCCGCCTGCTCGAAGGCCTCGCCGGACTGCCAGAGGCTCACGACACGGCGCACCTCTTCTTTCGGCTCGGCCTGGCCGCGGACGTCGTCGAGCTTGACGCCCCAGTCCGCGTCACCGGGCTCGAAGCCCTTGATCTGCGTGATGCCCATGCCGAGTAGCGGGCCGAAGAGGATCGCGAAGTTCGCGATGAAGAGGAAGAACACGAAGGCCACCTGGATCAGCGCCTGCGGATTCGAGAGCACGCCGAGCAGTCCGTCAAGGATCCACGTGAACGTGTTGAGCCAGGTGATCGTCTCGCCGGCATCGGCGGTGATCAGCCGGACGCCGTAGAGAATCGTGATGATCACGACCGCCCAGATCGCGAACCGGAACTTGCGGGACCAGAACCACCAGCGCTTGCGGTCGAGCGCGTCGGCCTCGCGGCGCTTCTCCGAGTCGTCGCCGTAGAGCGTCGGCCACGGCACGAACTTGCGCAGGATCACGTCGATCAGGCCGCGCACGACGGCGACGGCGCCGATCGTGAAGAGCAGGCTCCAGAGGAAGCCCCAGTCCTTGGCGATGTACGCCCACAGGAACACGCTGGGCGCGCCGAGCAGCGCGACGAAGGTGGCGATGCGCCCGAGCCGACGCCAGCCGTCGGCCAGTACCTTGGACGACGTGGTGAAGCCGCCCGTGGACGGCTGGTGCTGCTCGGCAAGCGCCATTGGCGCGAAGTGTAGCCCTGCTCTAGCTCGCGGGATCTACGCGGTCGGCAGCGGGCGGTAGCGCTTGCGGATCGCCCCCGTGAAAAGCGCGACGAAGCCGATCATCAACGCGGCGGCCACGCCGATCACAATCGTCTGCACCGCCCCCGCTCCCCCCGTCCCGCCGAGCGCCTCGCGGACCACTTCGGCAACGATAAACAGGCCGATCGGCACGACCGTTGCCACGGCGCCGCGCAGCGATCCGTAGCGCCAGCCGAGCACGGCTGCGATCACGAAGACGAAGAGCGGCCCGAACGCGCTCGGGTTCCCGAGCAGCATCAGCACGCCGGCGAGCAGGCCCTCGGCGACGATCCCGACCACGATCGCCTCGATCCAGAACCGGCGCGACGATTTGACCGGTGCCTTTTGGAGGTTTGCGCGAAACGAGCTCATGCACTCATTTTCGCGTTAGACGTCGTCGTCAGACCACGGCGGGTCATCGTCCGCCATGACCGCTGCCGGAGCGGCACCTGCGCCGCCGGCCATCAGACGCGGGATATCACCCTCGTTGATCAGCACCTGGCGCGGCTTGGAGCCCTCGTAGCCGGAGATCGCGCCGCGCCGCTCGAGCATGTCGATCAGGCGGCCAGCGCGCGTGTACCCGACGCGCAGACGACGCTGCAGCAGCGAGACGGAGGCCGTGTCGTGGTTGCACACCACGCGCAGGGCGTCTTCGAGCAGCGGGTCGGAATCGGGATCGGTATCGTCGTCCGCATCGCCCGAGCCGCTCGGACCGGCGACGGTCTGCGGCATGTCGAGGAAGCCCTCTTCGAACTCGGGCTCGGCCTGCTTGCGACACTGCTCGACGACGAGGCCGACCTCGTCCTCGCCGACGAAGGCGCCCTGGATGCGCTGGATGCGGCTCGTGCCGATCGGGCGGTAGAGCATGTCACCCTGGCCGAGCAGGCTCTCGGCGCCCGGCGTGTCGAGGATCACGCGCGAGTCCGTCATCGACGAGACGGCGAACGCGATGCGGCTCGGCACGTTGGCCTTGATCATGCCGGTGATGACGTCCACCGACGGGCGCTGCGTGGCGAGCACAAGGTGGATGCCGACGGCACGCGACTTCTGCGCGAGGCGGATGATGCAGTCCTCGACCTCGGCCGGCGCGACCATCATCAGGTCGGCGAGCTCGTCGATCACGACGAGGACGTACGGCAGCGTGTCCTCGGGGCGTCCGCCCTCGATGCGCGCCTTGTTGAACTCGACGATGTTACGGCTGCGGGCGGCGCCGAGCTTCTCGTAGCGGCGCTCCATCTCGCCGACCACGTTCATCAGGGCGGCGGCCGCGCTCTTCATGTTCGTCACGACGGGCGTGAGCAGGTGCGGGATCGCCTCGTAGTGGTTCAGCTCGACCCGCTTCGGGTCGATCAGGATCATCTTGACCTCGTCCGGCGTGGCGTTCAGCAGGATCGAGACGAGCATCGCGTTGAGCGAGCCAGACTTGCCGGAGCCGGTGGTGCCTGCGATCAGCACGTGCGGCATCTTGGCGAGGTCGGCGTGCACGTGATTGCCACTGATGTCCTTGCCGAGCCAGACGGTCAGCGGACTGCAGCCGGCCGGGAACGAGCCCTGAATATCGCCGAGCGTCACCAGGTTCGGCGTCGTGTTCGGAACCTCGACGCCGACGGCCTGCTTGCCGGGGATCGGGGCGAGGATGCGGATGTCGGTCGTGGCGAGCGCATAGGCGAGGTCGTCCTTGAGCGCCGAGACCTTGCCGACCTTCGTGCCCGGGGCGAGCTGGATCTCGTAGCGCGTCACGCGCGGACCCGACACGGTGCCGATCACACGGCTCTTCACGCCGAAGCTCTCGAGGGCCTCGACGAGCGACTGGCCCATGCGGTCGAGCGTGCTCTGCTCGACCTCAGCGGCCTGCGAGCGGCCGAGCACGCTCGGGTCGGGCAGCTTGTAGTCCTCGTGCTGGCGGCGCACGGCCGGCAGGGCGAGGTTGATCGTCGGCTCGCCGCTCTCGTCGTCTTCGAAGACGCTCTCGGGCGTGTCGGCGACAGGCTCCTCCCACGACGGCTCGGCCGTGGGCTCCTTCGTCGCCTTGGCGGCGGCGACGGGCACGGGCGTGGGCTCGGCCGGCGGGAACGTCGGCTCCTGCGTGGCCTCGGCCTGTGCAGACTCGTCGCCCCAGACCTCATGGATCGGATCGGGGTAGACGATCTCTTCGGGCTCGTCGGCCAGCGGCATCACGTGGTCCTTGCGCGTACGGCTGGCCTCACGATGCTCGATCAGGGCCTGGCGCTCTGCCTCTTCCTTGGCGAGGGCGCGGCGGGCCGACCGATCGTCGAGCCACTCGACGGTCGCGGTGTAGAGGTCGACGATGGTCTCCCAGAACGCCTGCCACAGCACGCTCAGCTTCTGGCCGGCGAGCAAGACGACGCCGGCGACGGCGAGCGCGACGATCAGCAGCAACACGCCGGCATCGCCCGCGGCCGAGCCGAGCAGCTTGTGGAGGTTGCCGCCGACGAAACCGCCTGCGTTCTCCGACAGCTTGCCGCTGGTCTCGTCGTTCGAGAGCGCGAGCAGGAGCGCGAGCAGGATCAGCGGCACGCCAGCAAGGCGACGGCGCATGCCGGGGCTGAGGTTCTTCTGCAGGATCAGCGCGCCACAGCCGACGAGGATCACCGGCAGGAAGATCGCGAAGGCACCGAACGCGACGTGCGAGCCGTCCTTCAGCTGCGCACCAACGGCCGAGCCATCGACACCGACCCAGAGGAGCAGCGCGAGGAAGAGCCCGAGGAGCGTGAGGCCGAGCCCGGCAACAAGACGCGGCAGCGGACTCGGCTGCGTGCTCCTGCGCGCGGCAGGCTTGCGCGCAGCAGGCTTTCGAGCAGCAGGCTTGCGCTTGGGCGCAGCCTTGGCGGCGGGCTTCTTCGGGGCAGGTTTGGACGATCGCGAACGTGTGGCCACGCTTGGGGCTTCTCCCCTCCACGGGGTTCTCCTTCACCCGAGTGCGACATTCGCGTCACAGCTGCGCAGGGCTTGTCCGAGCGCCGCCGAAATGGTGTGCGAAATCGCATTTGCAAAGCGAACGTCCGATAGGCTGCGCCCAGCCCCCACTACGCGAAGCCATGCGTCGAATCCCCCTTCTCCTCACCCTCGCAGCGATCCTCGCGATCGCCGTGCCGAGCGCCTCTGCAGCGACCGGCGACCTGACGTTTGCGTCGTGCCAGTCGAACGCCGCGATCACGGGCCAGTCGTGCACCGTCAACGCGGGCCTGCTCAATCTCGTCAACGATCTTAAGATCAGCCCCGACGGCAAAAGCGCGTACGCCGTTGCCACCTCGAGTAATGCCGTCGTCGTGTTCGACCGCAACGCGACCACGGGCGCGCTGACACTGAAGACGGGCTCGGCAGGGTGCTTCGCCAACGCGTCGCTCGGCTCGTGCACCGTCCTCACCGGTCAGCTGAGCGCCCCGCAGGCGCTCGCGATCAGCCCCGACGGCAAGAACGTCTATGTCGTCGCCAGCACCAGCGAGACCCTCGTCAGCTTCGACCGCGACACGACGACCGGCGCGCTCACGCAGAAGGCCGGCGCCGACGGCTGCCTGTCGAACGCGAACCTGTCGCCGTGCACGACGTGGCTGGACGGGCTGTACCGCGCCGGCGCGATCACCGTCAGCCCGGACGGCAAGACCGTCTACGCAGTCGCCGTGGTGCATCAGGCGCCGAATACCGCCGGCTTGGTGACGGCGTTTCCGCGCGACCCGACGACCGGCACGCTTTCCACCAGCGGCTCGACGTGCGTGTCGAGCGCCGTCGACATCCAGGGTCGCTGCGTCGTGAGCGCCGGCGTCTTCGAGGTCCTCAACGCGACCTCCGCGAAGATCGCCGTCTCGCCCGACAGCCGCAACGCCTACCTCACGGCCCGCTCCAGCGACTCGCTCGCGATCTTCGACCGCAACGCGACGACCGGTGCGCTGACGCTCAAGTCGGGCGCCGACGGCTGCTTCGCCAACGCGACGCTCGGCTCGTGCACGGTGCTGTCGGGCTATCTGCCCGAGCCGTTCACCGTGACGGTGAGCCCCGACGGCGCCAACGTCTACGTCAACTCCGGCGGCTCCGTCGACCCGATCGACACCATTCTCGTCTTCGCCCGCAACGCGACCACCGGCGCGCTCACGAAGCTGAGCGGCGCCACCGGCTGCCTCGCCAGCGCGACCCTCAACGACTGCACGGCGCTGAACCCCGCCAACCAGACCGCAGCGAACCTCGACTCCAAGAACGTGACGATCAGCCCCGACGGCCTCAACGCGTACGTCGCCTCGCTCAACTGGAACATGCTGCTCGCCTTCGACCGCAGCACGACGACCGGCGCCCTGACGCTCAAGTCCGGCGCCGCGGGCTGTCTCGCCAACGCCGCGATGACGCCGTGCACCACCGTGGCCAACGCCCTGTACGCCCCCGGCCCCGTCGCGATTAGCCCGGACGGCCGCAACGTCTACACGGGCGGCACCGCCTTCACCGATCCGGGCATCGCGGTCTTCACGCGCAATCAGGCGCCGAACGCCACCGCCGTCGCCCCCGCCTCCGGCACGACGGCCGGCGGCACGACCGTCGTCCTCACCGGCACGCACCTTGACGGTGCCACGAAGGTGCTGTTCGGCGACACCGGGGCCATCATCAAGGAGAGCACGTACGCGAGCCTCACGGTCATTGCGCCGCTGCACGTGGCGGGCAAGGTCGACATCATCATCACGACGACGAACGGCACCGGCACCTTCGCCAAGGCGTATACCTACGTCCTACCCGCGGTGAAGAGCATCGTGGCCGCCGAGAAGCCGAAGGCGTCGTACTCGAAGACGACGATCACGTTCCGCACGATCGTCACCGTCAACGCGGCCGGCACGATCTCGCAGACGTTCTCCCGCGTGATCAAGGGCAAGCGCGTCGCGGTGTGCACGCGCAAGAAGACCGTCGCGCGGGCGGGCAAGTACCCGGTGGTGTGCGTTGCGGGCCTCACCACCCGCAATGCCATCAAGCGCGGCCAAATCTCGGTGCGCGTCCTGACGAGCTTCGCCGCCACTCGAACCGTTGCCGTCAACACCGTGCAGAACCTGATCCTGCCGCGCCGCCGCTGAGGCAGGCCTGCGCGATTCGGTCAGTTTGGATCCGGATCCAAATTGACCGAAAAAACGCCATTTTGGATCCGGATCCAAATTGGCGCGAAAACGGTCAATTCGGGGCCGGGCCCAGAAATGTCACTCGCGCCTCACCAGCCCCGGCCCACCCTCTAGTACGCTTCCGCCCATGGCAACGCTTGCGCAGCAGTGGGACGCGATCCTCGAGGACGAGTCCGCCGATTGGGAGAACGCCTTCGTCGAGCTCCGCGTCGCGGTCAATAGCGACATGGAGGAGGCCGCGCTGGTGCTCTGCAGCCTCAATCCGTGGCACGGCGAGTCGTGGCGCAGCGGCTGGCTCCGTTTCCGCGTGGCCCGCACCTTCGGCTATGGCGCCGACGACGTGCACACTCGCGCGATGCTGCACAAGCTCGACAATCGCGGCATCGGCGGCGAGCTCGAGTTGCTGCGGTCCATCGACCACTTCCTGCCGGTTTCCTCGCAGGGCACCGTCTAGCTCCGGGGGCGCAGATGCCCTGGGTTCGCATTGATGGAGACGAGCTGCGCGTCGAGGACGCGCGCATCGTCTGGACGCCTGCCGTCAGCGCCAACGCCGAGGGCATCGCCTTCTGGTTGCGTGCGTCGGGTGGCCGCTCGGTGATGCACATCGCCGGCTGGGCGCCCGGGTCGAGTGCCGTGGATCTTGACGGCCAGGACGTCCGCATCGAGAGCCCCGGCCCCGACGCCGGCGTTGACGGCCGCTTCATGACCAACGCCCGCGTGCGTTTCGGCCGCGTCACGAGCGATCGCGCCGTGGTGAGCATCGACGGCAACGTCGAGGCGCTCGATCCGGCCGACGATTCGATCGCCACCTTCGAGGCCGACCTCGTCTGCAGCGTCGCGCCGATGGCCGAGCGCGATCACTGCATCGGCTGCGGCGGCCCGCTTGATCGCTACGCCGAGACGCGTGACGAGTTCGTGGCGGGCTTTCGCATCACGCAGCGCGTCCTGCCGGTGCTCTGCCCCACCTGCGTCGGCAACGTGGATCGCCCGTGCTTCTGCCCGACGTGCGGCACCGCCTTCGCAGCCGACGCCGTCTCGACGCATGGCGAGGAGGGCCGCACGGGCTACACGGCCCGCTGCGTCCAGGGCCATGTGTTCAGCGGCGCCCTGCCGGGCTAGTCCGCCGCGCGATCGCGCGGCACCATGCGGAGGTCCGCATCAAGTGCCCGTGCCAACTTGAGCAGCGTCTTCTGAGTGGGGTTCACGCCAACCGCGCATTCGATGCGGCTGATCTGTCCCTGCGGCACGCCGGACAGTTCGGCGAGCCGCACTTGCGTGAGGCCGCGGAGTTCGCGCAGGGTGATGAGGTCCATCCCCAGCCGGAGCTCAGCCCTGTACGCCTCCGCGAACGCCCGCTGCTCAGGGGTGTACCTAGCCGTTGCTTCAGCGTAGAAGTCATCCCATGTTCGAGTGCGCACCATGACAACCATTATGCAGTAAACCTCATATTCCGTCGATGCCATTCAGCCAGCCGATCCCGGCAAGCTTGGATTGCAGCGGTCTGGCGTTTCGCGTGACGCCCCTTGTCCAGTCCACCGAGCACGAGCAACCTCCGCTCGGCAATAGGCGCGAAGAAGATGCGCAGCAGCACACCACGCTGCCGCATCCGCAGCTCGTAGAGCCCACCGCCAAGCGCACGGCCCCAGTCATCGCTGCAGACACCGGTGCCACGTCGCACGAGCTGCGCCTGCATGGACTCGTTGATGACGACCTGCTTGCCCGCTGGCAGCTTGCGATGCCACGCCTCGAACGGGCAAGCACCGTCCACTGTCTCGTACAGCTCGATCTGCCACGGCCCGCCCATGCGCACGACCGTAGGCACGCCCGGCGCACACGCGAGCGACGTTTCCGCACCGCTCTGCACCACACAGGCTCCGGCGGGCGACGCCGTGTGGCGTCACTCCTGCCGGAGCGAGGTCGGGACGAGAGGATTTGAACCTCCGACCACTCGGCCCCCAGCCGAGTGCGCTACCAGACTGCGCCACGTCCCGATACGCGGGCAGTCTACCCGACCCCGGGCATCCGCCCCGCTGGCATGCGTGACGTACGCTGCGGGCATGGATGAGGCCGATTTCGACCAGGTCGTCGAGGACGCCCTCGACGAGTTGCCCGACTGGGCCGCCGACGCCCTCGACAACGTCGTGGTGATCGTCGAGGACCACGACCCCGACGATCCCGATCTGCTCGGCGTGTATGTCGGCATCCCCCTAACGGAGCGCGGCCACGAGCCGCCGCTCGGTCCGAGCCGCATCATCGTCTATCGCCGCCCGCTGACGGAGATGTGCGACTCGGTCGAGGAACTACGCGAGGAGATCCGCATCACGGTGCTGCACGAGATCGGGCACCACTTCGGGATGGACGAGGATCGCCTCGACGAGCTCGGGTACGCCTAGGAGATTCCGAGCTCTGCGAGTGCTGCCTCCACGCGTCGCTCCACCGCGTTCCCGAGGTCTAAGTCGAGGTTCTCGGCAAGCCGTTCGTCGATGAGCCGCATGGTGTCATCGGTGACGCGACCGGCGATCGTGGAGTCGATCGCGGTTCCATGAACGCGCGAGATTGCGGCGATCACGGCAACACGCTCGTGTCCCGCGGACGGGGAGTCGAGCAGCACGAGATCGCTCGCGGTACCGGCCCGCACGGAGGCGCGCACCGCGGGAGACAGGGTTTGGAGCCGTCGCGTGCGCAGTACGGCGTACGCGCCGTGCTGCGCGGCGTCCCAGCCCTGCAGCAGCACGATCGGGCGCATGGTGGCGCGGATCCTCAACTCGACCAAGGCACGCGCGCCCGTGGTCTGCAGGTACTCCGCAACCCCGTCGAAATCACGCAGGCCGTCCCACTCAGCAGCGGCGAAGGGCGCCTCGAACGCGTGGGGCACGAGCGCCCAACGGATCTCACCGCGCAGTGGCGGCGCAGGCGTCACTCGCCGCGCCCGATGGTGCGCAGTTCGTCTTCCGTCGGATACTCGTCGGCATCGGTCGCCCACGCCTCAAGCGCGGCCTCCGACGGGCGATAGGGCGCGGGGCGCGTCGCTGCAATCGCCGCCTTGAGGTTGGCGAGCAGCCGGTAGTCCTCGATCGACACGACGGCCGCGATCTCCTGCCCGTGCCGGGTGACAATCACGGCCTCATCTACCGCGACCTTGGGGATGCGCACCTGCTCCGCCGTCTTCGTGGTCGTTTTCATAGCGTCACGATAGTTCATTCCGTACGGATTCATCCGAAACAGTACGAACTGTGGATGTGGATCAAGCGCGCGCAGGGCCATGCCCCGATGCTGCCACGCGTGTTGTCACTCGTTGCGCGCAGACGCGCGCGGCTTCGTCACGCACTCGCAACGGCGAGCCGCCGCCCGCCAAACCACGCCACGCCCTGCACGAGCAGGATCACCCCGGCGTAGAACGGCACGGAGAACGGCTGCGCGATCAGCGCGACCGCGACGGGCACGGTCAGGATCGAGCACACGAGCGGCACCCCACGCAACGGCAGCGCATCGGCCGCGATCGACCCGCACCCGAGCAGAAAGATCACCATCGCGCAGATCCCCGAGATCGCGAACACCTCGGGTTGGGGAATCAAGAGCCCCGCCACGAACGCGACCAGGGCAAGCACGGCGATCGCGATGCGGAGGGTCCTCATACCCTCACTATTGTCGACGCAGCGGCATCGGTGTGCGCTTCCGATCCCCGCTGCTGTTCGAGCCACTGCAGGAGCGGCGCCACAGCGACGGCTGGCTCGAATCGTTCGCGCACGAGTGCTCGGCCGGCGTCGGCAAGGCGCTGCCAGAGTGCCTGGTCCGCCGCGACGCGCAGATATAGCTCGGCCAGCTCGGCGTCGGTCTCGCCGACGAGAAGGTGCTCACCCGCCACGGCGCCGAGTCCCGTCGCACCAAACGGCGTCGTCACCACCGGCAGCCCCGCGGCAAGCGCCGCGACGATCTTGCTGTTGATGCCGGCGCCCCATTCGATTGGTGCCACCAACGCCACGTGCGCGCCACGGAACGCGTCGATGTCATCGACCCACCCACAGACGCCAACGCCCGACTGTTGCGCCAGCGCCACGACATCGGGCGGCGGAAACGCACCCGCGATGGTGAGTGTCTCGTCGGCATTCGCCGCGCGCACGCGGGGGAACACCTGCGTGCCAAGACGAAGCGCCGCATCGACGTTCGGCACATGCCGATAGCCGCCGATGAACGCCATGCCACGGCGAGCGCTTCGCGGTGCTGGATGGTCCGTGACGCGGTACAGCACTGGCACGAGCGCGGTCTCGCAGCCTGGCGCGCGCTCGCGCACGATGCCCGCCTCGTCCTCGGAGACGGCGAGCACAAGCTCGCTAGCCGTAAAGGCCGCCTGCTCGAAGCTGGCCACGACGTCGGCGAAGCCGTCGGCCTCGATGCCGCGCCGCGCATGGTGGGCCCGCACGCGATCAGCGTGGAGGTCGACGGTGTCGTAGATCAGCGCGCTCTGTGGCCACGTGCCCTTCAGATGAAGCGCAAACGCGCCGAAGGTCTCGGGGCGGCTGAGCAAGATCGCCTGCGGCGGCCGTGGCAGTGCGGCCACGATCCCGTCAAGACCTGCGACGACCCGGCAGCCCTCGGCACGCAGCTCGTCGGCCACAGGCGAGGTGTCATCGCCATCGAGCGCGGCGAAGACGACGTCCCAGTCGTCGGCGAGCAGTGCACGCACGATGCCGCGCATGCGCGTCGAGCCGCCTTCGAGATCGTCGCGCGGTAGCTGCAGGTCGCAGACGACGATCGAGCGTGTGCGCTCGCGTGCCGCGGCGGGCGCGAGGTCTGCCCGGCGCGCGAGTTCTCCGCCCCACTTCCGCAGAAGGCGACGCCGTCCCAGCGCCATCAGCACGTCTTTGGCCGCGTCGCCATCCGTGCCGTAGGACTGCCCGCCAAGATGGGTGACGCGCGCGGAGGGCTCGACACGGACGCGCAAGCCACGACCGCGGATGGCCAGGCAGAGATCGGCATCCTCGAAATAGGCAGGGGCATACCCGTCGTCGAAGCCCCCGACCGCTTCCCATACCTCGCGGCGAAGGGCGAGACACGCGCCGGAGACGTAATCCACGTCGCTCGCGCTGATTGTCGGATCGTCGCTGGCCAGCCCCGTACCGAGAATCTGTGGCACCCCATCGCGTCCGAGCAGCCCTCCTGCCTCAGCGATGTAGCCGTCGGGACGCAGGAGCAGCGCGCCGACAACGCCGATCTCCTCGTCGGCTGCAAGCGCATCAAGCAGCGCGCCGAGCCAGGCTCGCTGCGGCACCGTGTCGTTGTTGAGAAGCACGATCGCATCGCCGCGGGCACGTGCCGCACCGGCGTTGACGGCGCCGACGAATCCCGTCCGCTCGTCGAGGCGCACGTACTCCACGCCGGGCACCCCTGCGAACACGTCGGACCGGTCGAGCGCGCTGCCGTCGTCGACGACGATGAATTCGAGCGAGCGATCCACACTGGTGGTACTCGCGGCCTCCAGACACTGCAGCGTCAGCTCGAACTGCTCGTGGAAGGGGATAATGATCGAGGCATCGAGGCTGCCCTCGGCACGCCACGCGAGCCCGCGCAGCGGTGGAATTGGGTACACGCCGCCCCCGCCAAGCCGTCGGCG
Organism: Thermoleophilia bacterium; assembly: GCA_037133755.1. Lineage (GTDB taxonomy): Bacteria > Actinomycetota > Thermoleophilia > Gaiellales > F1-60-MAGs149 > F1-60-MAGs149. The sequence continues at coordinate 90 of JBAXNN010000003.1, read as the reverse complement.
GATACTGCGCCACAACGCCCGCTGCACGATCTCGGTGCGGGAGCGTGCCAGGTCGCCCTCCAAAGGTGTGGCCGCCGTTGCGACTACGGG